>CAYWYB010000166.1:0-11536 GCA_964462145.1 uncultured Rhodospirillaceae bacterium | reverse complement strand
AGATCCTCCCATTGGAAACAGGATCAAATGTCCCAAATGTTTTGATGACGGACAGTCGCCCTGGTTTGGCGATATCGCCGAACGAATGCAGGATATTTAGCTGTTTAACCGCTTATTCCTGCGTGGCTTTATTCCCCCTTCGATGTCGCGTCGACAAGGAATTGTTTGAAACCCATGTCTTCATTGATCACGTCATCCATCAGGAAAAAGACCAACTCCTTGCGCAGGGCATCCCGTGCCGCCGGGCTGTCGGCCACGTTCAGGGCCAAGGCCTCCATGGTCTTCATCTTGTCATCAAGCGAGGCGTGGTGCTTGCGGTGTTTGTCGACCCCGGGATAGCCGTTTTTCTCCAATAACGCTTCTTCGCGGGCAAAATGCTGTTTGGAAAATGCCACGAAGTCCGGCACCAGGCGGGCGCATTCCTCCGGCCGGTCGTCATCAATGGCCTTGGTTATCTCGTTGATGATTTCGACCAAACGGCGGTGATCGTTATCAATCATTTCGACTTCAATCTCGAACGATCGCGTTATTTCCACCATACCAATATCTCCTATTGGCTTATTTGTTTTGAGGATACTGGAAAGCGTGGCGCGGGTCCACGCGGGCCCAGATTTGTCCTAGTTCAGTTGGATCAAAAGCGCCGGACATACGCACGTGGAACTCGGTACCGCTGTTGACGCCATTTTGCACCTTGAACCGCACAATGGAGGAATCACCCAGCAGATGCGCCGAAAGAATATCCACCGGCACGCCGCCATCGCCGCTGCCGTTGCTCAAGATCATACCTTCCGGACGGATCAACACCCGAACGGCGGTGCCCTCCTTTACCGTGGCATCTTCCAGCGCCATGGTGCCAAAGGATGATTTCACGCCGCCCTGTTCGACCACGCCGTCAATCATGTTCATGGGCCCGAACAGCCGCGCCACGTATTCATCCGACGGCTTGTAATAGATATCGGCCGGCCTGCCCGATTGCAGGATACGGCCCTGATCCCCCAGCACCTTGATGCGGTCGGCCATGAACATGGCCTCCTTCGGATCATGGGTGACCATCAGGGTGGCGACATTATTCTGTTTCAAAACCGACAGGGTCTGTTGGCGGACCCTGGCACGCATGTTGGTGTCAAGATCCGAGAACGGTTCATCCAGCAACACCAGGCGCGGTTCGGGCGCCAGGGCGCGGGCCAGGGCAACACGTTGCTGCTGGCCGCCTGACAGCATATGAGGATGCTTTTCAGCATGCTGTACCATGCTGACCTGCTCCAGCATCTCCATGGCACGGGCCCGCGCTATCTGCCTGTCCTGGCGAAACAGGCCAAAGATCACGTTATCCAGCACCGAGAGATGGGGAAACAGCGCATAGTCCTGGAACATATAGCCGATCCGCCGCTCCTCGGGCGGCAGTTGCACCGCGCCTTCCGCCATCACCTCTTCATCAATGGTGACGCTGCCCGCCTGTAGCTGTTCGAGACCCGCGGCGATACGCAACAGCGTCGTCTTGCCGCAACCCGATGGCCCCAGCAGACAAACCAACTCGCCCGCCGGCACCGTCAGGGAGATGTTATTGAGCACCTTGGTCGCACCATAGGCGTGCTGGATGCCGACCATGTGAAGCCCCTGCATGATACTAACTTCCTCCTTCGTGGCCGGATGTAGAACCGGGGCGGGATTTGGCGATGGTAAGGCTAAGCAGAATGACCGGCACAACGCCGGCGCCAACGATTGAAAGCGCCGCAAGGGCCGCATCGCCCAGCTGCTCGTCCGAAGCATATTGATGCACAAACGTCGCCAGGGTCTGAAAATTAAAGGGCTGCAGGATTACCGTCATGGGCAATTCCTTCATGCAATCGACGAACACCAACATCACCGCCGTCAGCACGCCGCCCTTGATCAGGGGCAAGTGCACAAACCGCATGGTGGCAAACGCGCCCCGGCCCAGACTGCGCGAGGCCCCGTCCATACTGGGCGTGACCTTGCCCAAGCTGGCCTCCACCGTACCAAGCGAGAGTGCGAGAAAGCGCACCAGATAACCAAAGGTCACGGCGGCGATGGTGCCGGAAAAAATCAGACCGGTGGAAAAGCCGAAATTTTCCCGCGCTAGGCCATCAATACCATTGTCCAGATTACCCAGCACGATCATCACCCCCACCGCCAACACGGCGCCAGGCACGGCATAGCCCATGGCCGCGATTCGGTTGGCCAGCAACAAAATCCTACCGCCCTTGATGCGGGCGCTATAGGCCATGATGATTGCGACCAGAACCGCGATGGTTCCGGCCAACACCGACAATTTCACACTGTTGAGGGCATGGCCGAAAATCTCCCCGCTCAATTCCGGATCATAATGCTGGTGCGCGTAGCGCAACAAAACCAGGGTCGGCAAGACAAAGCCCAAAACGACCGGAATTAGGCAGAAAAATGTTGCCGCCAGCCCACGACTGCCGACAAGCCGAAAACCGGGCAGGGCCTGGAATTTGGAGGAGGTATGGTGAAACCGCTGCTTGCGCCTAGCGTAACGTTCGGAAAATATCAGAAAAGCCACGAACAACAGCATTACCGAAGCCAGTTGCGCCGCGCCCGAGACGTTGTTCATATTCATCCAGACATCGAAAATGCCCAGGGAGAATGTGTTCACGGCAAAGAAATCCACGGTGCCGAAATCATTCAGGGTTTCCATCAGGACCAGGGATAGGCCGATCACGATACCGGGCCGGGCCAAAGGCAGTGCCACGGTAAAAAAACTGCGCCACGGCCCCCGGCCCAGGGAGCGGGAAGCCTCGAACACACCGACAGATTGCTCCAGGAATGAAGCCCGCGCCAGCAGATAGACATAAGGGTAAAGCACCAGGGTCATCATCGCGGTGGCACCGCCCAGGGAGCGGATTTCAGGAAACCAGTAATCTCGCTTGCCGCTCCAGCCAAACATCTCCCGCACCATAGCCTGCACCGGACCGGCGAACTCCAGGATGTCCGTATAGACATAGGCGATGATATAGGCTGGCATAGCCATGGGCAGCAGCATGCCCCATTCAAACAGTCGCCGGCCGGGAAATCGGCACATGGTAACCAGCCAGGCCGTGCCGACGCCGATCAGCAGCGTGCCCAGACCCACCCCCGCCATCAGGATCAGCGTGGTCGTGACATAGTCGCCCAGAACAGTCGCGACCAAATGGGGCCAGATATTCTCACTCGGCGTCAGGGCGAGATAGATAACGGCAAAAATCGGCACCGTGGCCAGGGCGGCGATGACAATAGTGCCGGCCGTCCAGCCGTCCAGCCAGTGCCAGCCGCGCCGCCGTCGTTGCGGTGCGTTCATTGTTGCCTGCTCGGATGTCATTGCCGCTGCCGCATTTTACTCTGCCAACCGCTTACTTCCATTTTTCCACATCATGGTCCACGCCCCGCACATGGCGAAAGGTTGGCCGGTGTATGCCACCGTCCAACCCCTCCCACGTTCATAGTCCCGGCCCTTGGCGCAGCCTTCGACCTTTCAAGAGTAGAGCAATTACTTAAGCCGCACGAGTGATGTCGACCAAATTGAAAATTGCTCTAGTTATTGAATGCGACCTGATCCACCAACTTGGTTGCCGTCGAGCGGGCATTAGCTATCTTCGACAAATAGGCTTTGTCGGCCTTGAATTTGCCCCAGGAGGCAACCATCGGGTGCAGGGCCACGCCGGCCTTGACCGGATATTCAAAATTCGTTTCGGCATAGATTTTTTGCGCCGCTTCGCCACTCAAAAACTCGATCAAGCTGATGGCATTGGCCTTGTTCTTGGCGGCTTTGGTCACGGCGGCGCCCGAAACGTTGACGTGAGCGCCACGGCCTTGCTGATTGGGGAAGATAATATTGACGGACTTGGCCCATTCCTTTTGCGCCGGGTCCTTCTTGTTGGTCGCCATCTTGCCCATGTAATAGGTATTGCCCACCGCGACGTCGCATTCACCCTGGTATACGGCCTTAACTTGCGCGCGGTCATTGCCCTGGGGCTTGCGTGCTAGGTTCGCCTTGACGCCCTTGGCCCAGGCCGCCGCGGCCTCGGGACCCTTAGCGACGATGATCGAGGCCAGCAGCGAGATATTGTAGACATGCTTGCCCGAACGGATGCAAACCCGGCCCTTCATCTTGGGATCGGCCAGATCCTCATAGCTGGTCACTTCGCCGGGCTTGACCCGGTCCTTGGAGGCGTAGATGACCCGGGCACGCACGGTCAGGCCGAACCAATTGCCGTCGGGATGGCGGTACTGCGCGGGAATATTGGCGGCCAGCTTGGCCGAGGTCACGGACTGCAACAGACCGGCCTTGTCATGATTGTGCAGGTTGCCAATATCGGAAACCAGGATCAGATCGGCCGGGCTGTTTCGGCCCTCGGATTTGAGCCGTTCCAGCATGCCTTTCTTCAGGTAAACCATATTGACCTTGATGCCGCTCTCCTTGGTGAAGGCCTCCAGCAGCGGTTTCATCAGGAATGGCTGGCGCGAGGAATAAAGGTTCACTTCCTCCGCCGACGCCACGGCGGCGCCCGACAGGGCAGTCGCACCAAGCACTATTGAAAAGATCAGACCCCTAATCGACTTGCTCTTGATCGACTTACTTTTACACGTCGGTTTCATAACTCGTATTTCCTCCTAAGGAACAGGCAACATTTCGCCATTTTTTATAATACTTTTTTGCGAATGATAACGATTATCAATTGCGATATGGGAGTAATAATTTGCCGCTGACGCAATGTCAATCAGGATTGTTGGAGAAATTGTTTTTTCTGGCCATGCCGCAGTTCCCGAGCCCTACTGCTGGCCCAGCACGGCGACCGGCATTCCTGGCACTTGCGATATGGCAACAGACCACACTACAGTATCGGTTAAATAAATGGCTGCCCGCCGCTCAACACTGGGCGCGCGCAAACCAGGCGGCCGCAACTATATGGAAACGTGAATGGACCGCTTGAGACAAGAACTAGACGGCTTGATGCGCTACATCCAGCGTGTCCGCCAGGAGATCGCAGCTATTGACCGGCCATCCGACGGTGACGACCGTTTCGAGAGCATGGGCGAACAGCTAGAGGCTGTCGTCGCGGCCACGGGTGCCGCCACCAACACCATCATGGAGGCCATGGAGAACAACGAAAAACTGATCGATGCGCTACGTGAGACGATCACCAATCCCGCACAAATCGCCGCCCTGGACCGCCTTACCGCCAACGGCAATGCCGTCTTTGAAGCCTGCGCCTTTCAGGACATCACCGGGCAGCGGGTCAACAAGGTTGTCAAATCCGTCACCTATGTGGAAGAGCGGGTCAACGCACTGGTTGATATTTGGGGCAAGGATAAGCTGGCCCAAGTTGAGATTGCCGCCGAGCCGGAAAAACCCGACGACGAAAACCTGATGCATGGACCACAACTGGATGGGCAAGGCCTGTCACAGGATGACATCGACAAACTGTTCGATTAGAGCAACCTGCGTTCATTCGAACGCAGATAAGTTGCTCTAAACTATTGGATTAGATCAAATTATCAGCGTCAAATTGATTCCAATTTTATGCTGTTTGATCTAGGACGCCGGAATAGCCCGCAATTGTCCTAATGCACGGCGGCGTACATGATTTCCTCTTCCGTCGCCTGACCACCGGCGAACTCCTCGACCACACGGCCCTGACGCGCCACCAGAATGCGGTCAGCCAGGGTCAGAACCTCCGGCAGATACGAGGAAATAACGATCACCGTCACACCTTCATTGGCCAGGTTGCGGATGATCTGGTGAATTTCAGGGATCGAACCCACATCGACACCGCGCGTAGGCTCGTCAAAAATCACCACCTTGGGACGTTGCACCAGGGATTTGCCCACCACCACCTTTTGCTGATTGCCGCCCGATAGCTCATTGACCTTGACGTCCACCGAGGGTGCGCGCACTTCCAGTTTCTCGGCCATTTCCGGGCCGAGCTGGTTGCGCGTGCCATTGGAAACCAGAAAACCGCGGCCCAGTTTCGAAGCCAGCCAAGACAGATAGATGTTGTCCTTGATGGACATGGTTTCTAGGAAACCTTCAACCTTGCGGTCCTCGGTGATGTAGACGATGCCATCGTCGATGGCCTGTTTCGGCACCCGGTAGCGGATCGGTTTGCCGTCCAGAAAAATCCGACCACCATGGAACAGGTTACGCTTGTAGGCACCGCAAATAATTTTGGCGATCTCCGTACGGCCCGAGCCGACCAAGCCGGCCATCACCGCGACCTCGCCTTCATAGGCCGAGAAGCTCATATTCTTGACCATATTGCCCATGGTGACATTTTCCACCGTCAGCACCCGGCGCTTTTTCTTGCGCCTGCCGGGTTCGGCCGCATGCTCACTGTGATGATAGTGGCTTTGCGCCTCGTCCCGGCCCACCATATGGCGCACCAGATCTTCCCGGTTCATCTCCGATGTGGGCGCCGTGATGATGTGTTTGCCGTCGCGCAGCACGGTGATGCGGTCGGAAATTTCCAGAGATTCCTCCAGGGCATGGGAAACGTAGACGATCGAGACGCCGCGCGCCTTTAGATCCCGCACCAGATCAAAGAAATGCTGCTTCTCTTCCGGCGTCAGAGTGGCCGTCGGCTCGTCGAAAATGATCACCCGGGCATCGTGATAGACGGCGCGGGCGATCTCCACCATCTGCCGTTGCGCCGCGCCAAGCGTGGCCACGGATAAGGCCGGGTCGACATGGAAATTGAGGGTCTGTAGCATCACCTGCCCCTCGATATACAGCCCCCGCATGCGGTTCATGAAATCTTCCTTGCCCAGGCGCAAATTCTGCGCCACGGACATGGAGGGCACCAACGAGGTTTCCTGATAGACCATGGCGATGCCGGCGGCCAGGCTTTCGCCAGGATTGGCGAAGCGCCGTTCCACCCCATCCACCTTTGTAGTGCCGGAGGTCAATTCAATGGTGCCTGACAGCGCTTTGCACAAGGTCGATTTACCGGCGCCGTTTTCGCCTGCCAGGGCATGGATTTCGCCAGGATATAGATCAAAATCCACGCCTTCGATGGCATGTACGCCGCCATAGATCTTGGTGGCGTCAACGACCTTGATCAGCGGTTCATTGTGGGATGCCGCCGTATTGCCGCTATCGGCTGCCGCACTCATGCCCGACCCTCTTCGACAATACGGATGATCTTATCGTCTCCCTTGACCGCCGCCGCGATCAGGCCGCCGTGGGCGGCGATGCCGGTGACGCCGTGGCGGCGGCCATCGGCCCGACTGTGCAGGCTGCGTACAACCTCGTAGTCCTCATCCAACTGCACCACCAGGCCATAGCTGCGAGGCGGCGCCCAGGGTTTGATAATGCCAAGCACGCGAAAGCCGCCGCCCTGCAGTGGCTCCAGGAAGTGCCGGTCCGCGCGCAAGGTGGGGCGCACCCAATAGGCCGGGTCGATGGTTGCCATCATCTGTTCCCGATAGGCGTCTTCCTCCAGCACGAATTCCAGCATCTCCGTGCGCATGGCGAATAGGCACATCCAGTAACCGCCATCATCCGTGGCCACGATGCGAGCGGGATATCCGGGCATGTTGGGAATAACGACCTCGCGGCGGCCCTGCCCGGCCGCTGTGTCCAGGGGCAGTTTGAACAGCACATGCTTCCAGCTTTCCGTCACCAACAGTGATTTGCCATCATGGTCCAGGGCCAGGCCATGAGGATAGGCAAGGTCATCAATCAGGGTTTCCGCCTTGTCCGTTTTCAAATCCCAGCGGATCACCCGGCCATAGGCGTTCTTCTCCATCAGATCCCGCACCCAATCGTGAGTCTTATACTTTGCAGAACCATCTGCAATGAAGAGGACATCATCAGATGTCGCCAGGACCGCCGTCGGGCAGCGTATTGAACGGTCATCAACACTAGTTAGCTTCCGGCCATTGCCCAATAAGACACCATAACCATCAAGTCCGACGGCAATCTCTCCATCGTGCAGGCCGGCAATGCAAGTTACGGCGCCATCAAATTCAACCTCTACCGATCCGTCTTGACGAAAAACCTTGTTTCCGCTTCCAATGAATAACGTCCCATCGTTCATGAAAGCCAGATTATCGGGCTCACGCATGTCAGGGTATTCTGCCAGCACGGCGCAGTCATCCAGGGCACTGTTGGGCCGCAGCGGCCCGTCCATCATTGGAATTGCGTGGGTCTCCCGGTCCGGATAGACCACATCCTTGACCATTTCCAGCCAGCGGGCGGTCATGTTCTTGGCCCCCAATAGCTGTCCGGGCCGTTCCAGTCAGGATCCGCATCGGCCAGCTTGACCCGGCCAATGCGGTTGTTCATCAGGCCGCCAAGGTAGAGGTAGCCTTTGTGTTCGCGCATCGAGGTAATCGCGGGATGGCTCTCACCACCCTTGTCCCAATAACACGACAACACCTCGCCTTCCGCCGTGAACTTGATGACGCAGCCGTTATTGATATTGGGATAGATCCATTCATCGGGGGGCACCCGCTTGACCATGCGGGTGCGGAAGCCGGGCATTTGCATGGCCAAATCGTATGCCGGCGTGCGCATGCCGGTCATGGCCAGCCAGTAATTTCCGTCTGAGGAGCGATTGATGTTGTCGGGATTGCCGGGCAGGTTTTCGATCACCGTCTCCAACGTGCCCTTCTTGGGGCCATCGATCCAATAGCGCATAATGTTGCAAACCCAGGTCTGGGCAAAAAAGATCGACTGGCCGTCATGGGCCGTACATACCCCATTGGGGAACATCAGATCTCGCAGCAGGGTTCGGGTCTGCCCAGTCTTGGGGTCATGACAGATGATGCGGCCATTGCCCCGCCCTTCCAGGCCATCCATGGCCCAGGAATGCATCTCGTAGCGAATGGTGGCCTCGGAAAAATAGATCTTGCCGTCCGGCGCAAGGTCCAGATCGTCGGCCAGGCGCAGGCGGCTGTCATCGTTGATTTTCCACGGCGTACGGTTGGTTTCGTCCGTAACCTTGAAGACCTCGCCGCTGCGTTCGCCCGTGGTGCGCACACCATAAACGCCCATGCCGCCGATGCAGACCAGCAGATTGTCATCCCGATCGAAAGCCAGGCCCAGGGGACGGCCGCCGATGCGGGCGAAGACCTCGCAATGTTCGAAATTCTCGCCGGACAGGCGCATGATCCAGCCTTCCCGGGTGCCGGTATAGATGCGATTCTCGCGGTCCAGGATGATATCCTCGGGGCCATCCACCTGCCCCAGTCCAATGGCCTGGGCATCGTTCAGCTTCGAGTTCTGGGCATAGATGGTGCCCGAGTCTTCGGTCGCGTCCGGCAATTTGCCCAGGTCCAGGAACGCCGGCACCACGTAGATTTTCGAAATTGCCTTGTTCTTGTTCTTCAGCCATTTCACATCGATGCCCACGGCGACCAGCATGATCATGCCTTCCAGGGCGAATGTCGGCCCGCCGGTGACGCCCAGGCGCACCAGGCCGTTGATGAGCACAAGAATGGTCGTCGCCCCGATCAAGGCACGCCCGACGGAACCCTTGCCGCCCGCCAGGCTAACCCCGCCTAAAACCGCCGCCGTCAGGGCCATGACCTCCAGGCCGTCACCAGTGTTCGACGACGAGCTGTTCAGCCGTGCGGCGTACATCAGCCCGCCCAGGGAACAGAGCATGCCCGAGAGCACATAGGTCCAGAAGATCGTGCGGTTGATGGGAATGCCCGCATGGCGCGCCGCCTTGCGGTTGGAGCCGATGGCGGCGATATGCCAGCCGGGGCGAGAGCGGCTGAGAAGCGCATGGCCGATGATGGCGATGACCGCCAGAATGCAGACGTTTGCTGGGATGCCCCACAGGGTGCCTTCACCGAGGAATTCCCACACCGGGCTTTCATTATAGGCCGTGGCGATGTCAACCGCGAAGGCGGGCGCGGTCAAATCAAAGGTGGCCCGAAATATGATCAAGGTGACCAGGGTCGTTAAGAATGCCCCCAGCTTCAGATAGCCGATCAGGAAGCCGTTGCAGGCCCCCATCAAGCCGCCGGAGAGCAAAACCAGCACCAGCACCAGGCCGATATGCAGTTCGTAAACATTAAACAGAACAAGGGCGATAAAATCCGCCATGGCGAAGATGGCACCAACTGACAGATCAATGCCGCCGACGATCAGGACCACGGTCATGGCGAGGACGACAAAGCCGAATTCGGCGAATTGAGACGAGGTTTCGGCGATGTTATCCAGGCTGAGATAGTTCGGAATGGCGACGGCGCAGAAAATAATGACGCCCAGCATCATGATGAAAGGAACCGCCGGTTCCATCCAACGTTTGGCCAGCAATTCCGCCAGGGTCCGCTGAAAAGACCACTTCGCGTGCAGCTTCAGATATGTATCGGTAATGACGGACATGAACGGCCTGTAGCTATCTGGGCGTCGTTATAGGTTGTACTGGAGCAATAACGGTCCCGACGAAGTACACCCCCGCCGGGACCGCCAGAAAAGGCTACGGGCCTACTTCTTTTTGCCCATCAGATCGCGGCAATCGCCCGGCGTCACCGTTGCCTTGGCATGGCGCAGGATCGGCGTGTACAGGGCAAACGGCCGCTCGCCCGGCTCCACCTTCATCTGCGCCATGGCCTGGATGGCGTTGACCACGTCCCGGCCCTGCAGATAACTGTCGTAGCTGTAATGCTTGTCCAGGGTGCCGGCCTGCAAGGCATCGCAGACCGGGCGTGAATTACTGCCCGAACCATAGACCAGCACCTGGCCGCTTTTGCCGGCTTCCTTGATGGCCTGGCCCGAGCCCATCATCATGATGCCCCAGACGCCCACCGTGGCGCACAGGTCGGGATGCTGCTGCAACACCGCCGCCGTGATGTCATGGGCCTTGGAGGCATCCCATTGCGCGGCCTGATCGTTGACCACGTTGATCTTGCCCGACGCCTTAAAGGCCTTCATCAGGCCGGCGTTGAACCAGACGTTGGCAGCGGCCGTCAACTCGCCCTGGACGATGGCGACCTTGCCGCTCTTGCCGGCGCATTCCTTGACAATGTCGGCGCCTATTTCCTCGCCATGGCTGACCCAGTCAACGCCGATGAATCCGGACGAACGATAGTTCGACGCCATATTCAGCTGAATGACATGGGTGCCATTCTGTTCCGCCTTGCGCAATTGCTTGGCAAAGACCTGTACGTCCGGGTTCTGCACGATCAAATAATCGACCTTTTCCGAGATCAGAGCCGAGATCGCCTGCGACATGGCATTCATGTTCCAGGCCGGGTCCTTGACCACGTATTTCATGCCGATTTCCCGCGCCGCATCGCCGATACCGGCGTTCCAATAGTCCGACAGGGGCAGGCCGAGGCTGATCGGCACAAAGGCCACGGTCTTGCCGGTCACGGCCTTGACGAAATCACTGCGCACCATGCGCTCTGTCTTGCCGCTGATCTTGCCCGCCGCCAGTGCACTACCGGCGCCCAGCGCGACGGTTGTGGCCATGGCCGCCACGGCCAAGCCTCGTAAAATTTTGCATGCCATATCTAGCCCGCATTATTCATGGCGGCCACCTGGTTTGAACAGGACGCGCGGTAT
>CAYWYB010000165.1:0-11606 GCA_964462145.1 uncultured Rhodospirillaceae bacterium | reverse complement strand
GCCCCAACAGCAACATCGGCGTGACTATCCCGATCGAGGAAATTCAGGAAAAATTCGACGCCGTGGTCCTTACCGGCGGCGCCGAGCATCCCCGCGACATGCCGGTGCCTGGGCGGGAGTTGGACGGCGTACACTTCGCCATGGATTTCCTGACCCAGCAAAACCGCCGCCTGGCCGGCGAGCCGCTGTTTGCCAATGGTGAAACGGGTCCGGAACTCCTCGCCACGGGCAAACATGTGGTGGTGATCGGCGGCGGCGATACGGGTTCGGACTGCGTCGGCACCTCCAATCGCCAAGGTGCGGCCTCCATCACGCAATTGGAAATCATGCCGAAACCGCCCGCACGGGAAGACAAGGCGCTGACCTGGCCCAACTGGCCCACCAAACTGCGCACCTCGTCATCCCACGACGAAGGCTGCGAGAGGGACTGGTCCGTACTGACGAAAAAGATCCGCGAGAAAAATGGCAAGATTGAGGCCTTGGAACTGGTCCGTGTCGCCTGGGATCAGGATGGCGGCGCGATGACCATGAACGAGATCCCCGGCAGCGAATTCGAGCTGAAAGCGGACCTGGTTTTGCTTGCCATGGGCTTCGTGCATCCGACCAAGGAAGGCATGCTGGAGTCCCTTGGCGTGACGTTGGATGATAGGGGCAACGTCAAGGCTGATACCGAGGACTATAAAACCTCTATTCCAGGCGTCTATTCCGCCGGCGATATGCGCCGGGGCCAATCCCTGGTGGTCTGGGCCATCCGCGAGGGCCGGCAGTGCGCCCGCTCGGTGGATCAGGACTTGATGGGTAGCACCGTCCTGCCGCGATAGATCTTGGCCACACCCGCCGAACATTCCAATGTGTTAGGCGCGGCGCTCTGGATGATGGGCGCGGTGGTCTCGTTCTCCACCATGGCCGTGGCCGGCCGGGCGGTGTTCGAGGAGCTGGATGTCTATCAGTTGATGTTCTACCGCAGCGCCATCGGGCTGACCCTGGTGGTGACCTACGCGGCCTGCACCCGTGGCGGCTTCACAAAATTTCGCACCCAGCGGATCAAGATGCATATCGTCCGCAACATGTCCCATCTGGTGGGGCAATTCGGCTGGTTCTTCGCCCTGGGGCTCATTCCCCTGGCGCAATTGTTCGCCCTGGAATTCACCACGCCCCTATGGGTCGCGGCCCTGGCGCCGCTGCTGTTGGGCGAGCGCCTGACAAAAATGCGCCTCATAGCCGTCAGCCTGGGCTTTGCCGGCGTCCTGATCGTATTGCGACCGGGCCTGGAAGCCGTCAGCCTGGGTTCCATCGTGATGCTGATCGGCTCCGTCGGCTTCGCCGGCGCCATGATGGCGACCAAACGCCTGTCCACCACCGAACAGCCGGTGACCATTCTGTTTTATATGGCATTGGTGCAGACGCCCGTGGGCCTGTTGCTGGCCTTTCACGATCTCAACTGGCCGTCCCCGGTTACGGGCCTGTGGCTGATCCTGGTGGCGGTCCTGGGGTTTACCGCGCATTTCTGTATCGTCCGCGCCGTCAGCCTGGCGGATGCCATCGTCGTCGCGCCCCTGGATTTCCTGCGCCTGCCCCTGATCGCCGTGGTCGGCGTACTGCTCTATGGCGAGCCGTTGGAGCTATGGGTCTTCGTCGGCGGCGGCCTGGTTCTGCTGGGCAATTACAGCAACCTGATGGCGGAGCGGAGAAAAGCCTAACAGTCTGTCAGAGTGGGCGGGCCTGACATTTTCCTATCGGCAGTCTCCTGAACATGGAAAGATAGTGGCGCTGCATATTTCAGCCGAGTAGGAGTGCGCCATGGACGATCAGGCAAAACGCGATTTGCTACGCCGTATGTTGCTGATACGCCGTTTCGAGGAGGCCTGGGGCGAGGCCTATCACAACGAGGAAATCGAAGGCATCCCACCATCCCTGAGTACCGGGCAGGAGGCCGTATCCGTTGGCGCCTGCGCCGCCTTGGAAGCCGGTGACTTCGTCTTCACCACGCACCGGGGACAGGCACCGCAACTGGCCATGGGGTTAGCGCCGGCACGTGTCATGGCGGAGCTTTTCTGCAAGCGCGACGGCTATAACAAGGGCAAATCCTATCACGTCACCGACGTTAACCGGGGCGTCATCGGCATGGGCGGCATTATCGGCGCCCAGGTGCCCGTGGCCGCCGGCATGGCCCTGGCCCGCAAGATGCGGGGGGAAAGCGGGCTGTCCCTGGCATTTTTCGGCGACGGCACGATCAACGAAGGCGTCGTCGCCGAACCCATGAACATGGCCGCAATCTGGCAACTGCCCTTCATCATGGTTTGCGAGAACAATGGCTATTGCATCTCCATGCCCGTCGCCAGCTCCCTGGCCACACCGACCATCGCCGAACGCGCCGGCGCCTTTGGCCTATCGGCGGCGGTGGTCGACGGCAATGATGTGGAGGCCGTACGCGATGCGGTTGCGGAGGCCGCGGCACGGGCCCGCTCAGGTGGCGGCGCCACATTTATCGAGGCGCAAACCCTGCGGCTGGGCGGCCATCTGGCCCACGATCCCCAGCGTTATCGCGACCCCGACGAACTTGCCGCCGCCTGGGATAACTGCCCCGTGGAACGCTACCGCCAAGTGCTGGCCGAGAACGGCGCGTTGAGCGGGCAGGCCTTTGACGAACTGGCGGCAGAGATCGATGCGGAGATCAACGCCGCCCTACGCCATGCCCGGCAAAGCCCCCCGCCCGCCGCCGGCGAAGCATTCGACGACCTGTGGGCATAGGAGAGCGCCATGTTTGACCGTAGATTATTCCGCCCCGGCGCCCGGCCCACGGCGGAGGAAAGCGCCCTGACCTCTTTTCGCGGCGCCATCAACGAAGCCATGCGCGAGGAAATGAGCCGCGACGGCAATGTCTTTCAGATGGGCCAGGACATCGATCTGGCCCCACCGTTCGGCGTCACCACCGGCCTGGCCAAACAATTCGGAACCGAGCGCATCCGCGATGTGCCCTGTTCCGAGGCCGCCATGGTCGGCATGGCGGTCGGCGCGGCCATCGCCGGCATGCGCCCGATCCTTGAATTCCAATTCGGTGATTTCATTACCGTCGCGGTCGACCAGTTGACCCACCAGGGCGCCATGCTGCGTTACCTGACCGGTGGCCAGGTCAAAGTACCGATGGTCATCCGCCTGCCCTGCGGCGGCGGCCAGGGAACGGGCGCCCAGCACGCCCAGTCGCTCTATTCCTGGTTCGCGCACGCGCCAGGCATCAAGGTCGCCCTGCCGGCCACCGCGACGGAAGCCAAGGGCCTGATGCGGGCCGCCATTCGCGACGACAATCCGGTTCTATTTTATGAGCACAAGGCCTTGTATCGTACCCGCTGGCCGGTTCCCGACGATTTCGCGGACGACGATTTCACCGTGCCTTTCGGCAAGGCTGCCGTGCGGCGCCAGGGCGACGACCTGACCATCGTCGCGACCCTGACCATGGTCCACCATGCCCTGGCGGCGGCGGAGGAACTGGCCAAGGAGGGCATTTCGGTTGAGGTTATCGACCCCCGCACTCTGGTCCCCTTGGATAGGGAAAGCATCATCGCATCGGCCCGCAAGACCGGGCGTCTGCTGGTGGCGGACGAGGCCTACATGAATTTCGGTATTCATGGCGAGATTATCGCCTCGGTCACCGAAGCCGCCTTCGACGACCTGAAGACGGCGCCTAGACGGCTGGGCAACCCGAACGTCCCCATCCCATTCGAGGAAGGCATGGAGCGCGCCGTACTGCCGGGCCCGGCCGAAATAGCCGCCGCGGCTCGCGATCTGGTGGCGTAGGACTTTACGGCCTGGACAATATTCGGGAGGCGGTAAAAAATGACGGCGAGCGTTCATAAGTTGGGAACGCCGCCGGCTTTTCGGGAGTTTTTAGGGCATGGAACGCATCTTTAGGCGCGACCGGGCCATGGTGATCATCGCCTTGGCTGCCTTGAGTCTGCTGTCCTGGATCTATCTGATTATTCTGGCCGATGATATGGCCGCCGGTGACATGAGCCTCATGGGCATGGGGCAGATGAGCGGGCAGATGGCCAAGATGGGCCAGGCCATGAGCCAAACCATGAGCGGCTGGACCCTGACGACATTTGTCCTGATGGCCTTGATGTGGTGGATCATGATGGTCGGCATGATGGTGCCCTCGGCCGCGCCGATGATCCTGCTGTTCGCCATGGTCACGCGCAAGCAGGCCAAGGACGAGAACCCCGGCCTTCGCATCGCCATTTTCACTGCCGCCTATTTACTTATCTGGTCCGTTTTCAGCATCGCCGCCACCGTGGCGCAATGGGCCCTGACCGAGGCGGCGCTGCTGTCACCGATGATGGTGGGAACCTCGCGTTGGCTGACGATCGGGCTGCTGCTGACCTGCGGCATCTATCAGTTGACGCCGTTGAAACAGGCCTGCCTGGGCAAATGCCGCTCGCCCCTGAGTTTCCTGATGACCAAATGGCTGCCGGGCAATCTGGGCGCCCTCAAAATGGGCCTCTCACACGGTGCCTATTGTGTTGGTTGTTGCTGGCTGCTGATGGCGTTGTTGTTCGTGGGCGGCGTGATGAACCTGCTTTGGGTCGCCCTGATCGCCATTCTGGTCCTGGGCGAAAAGGTCATGCCCCGTGGCGATCTGGTCGGCAAGATGGGAGGCATCGCGATGATCGTCCTGGCCGCCTATATGCTCCTGCCCGACCGCCTGTTTAATTAGCGCGCCACGGGAGGTGTTGCCCTCGTGGCACGTACCCTGGAAAATCCCGAATTTTTCCGAGGTGCCTGCCATGAGCTTCCACCCGCCATTCCGGTCCCAAGCCAAATTCTTAAAACTCAGCAGAAATTTCGGTCGGTCGACCGACCTATGATAATGCCTCACTAAAGTTGTTGGGTGAGGTTTTCATCAAAAGACAGCCATGGAAATCGGGTTGTAAAAGCGAGGGAAAGCGAGGGAAAGCAATGGCCTAAAGCAACGCGAGCAAATCGCGCAGCGCCGCCTCGTCAGGCATATCCGGCGTGCCGAGGAAGACCAGACGGTCGCCATTGACGGCACTATCGGCGGGCGTCAGCGCATGGCGCCGGCCAACCAGTTGAAACACCCATTGGCCAGGCTGATCCTGCAAGCGGATGATCCCCTTGGCCCGCAGGATCGAACGCGGCAAGCCCGCGACAAAGCGCACGAAGTCCTCCTGATTCAAGGGTGACTCCAACGGGATCGAAACGGCTTTGAAATTCTCGTCATGGCCCCGACCGTGATCGTCATGAGCACCGTGCCCGCCGCCAGCCCTGTTTTCCAGGCCCAGCAACAGGGCCATCGGCACCTCGCCATGGCAGGCCCTGATGATCGCGGCGCCGGGCGCCTGGCTAGCCAGCCATTGCTGAACCTCGTTCCGGTCATAGTCATCGAGCAGATCGCATTTGTTCAAGACAACCAGATCGGCCGCCGCCAGTTGCCGCTGAACGGTATCGCCTGCATGGTGATCCGCCGCCGTTTCCTCCACCAATTCACCATCCGCCAGCACCACCACCGCATCGGGCGTTAGTCCGGGATGCCGCGCCGCCATATCGGCAATGGGTTGGGGGTCGGCGACGCCGCTGGCCTCTATCAGGATATGTTCGGGCGGATCATCCCGGCGCACCAATTTGGTCAAGGCCAGCAGCAGATCCTCGCCCATGGAACAGCAGATACAGCCATTGGCCAGCGTCACCGTGTCGCCGCCGTGGGCCGATAGCAGATCGCCGTCCACCGCCAGATCGCCGAAATCATTGACCACCACGGCAAGGCGCAGGCCGGTGTCCTGCGCCAGCAGCGCGTTCAACAGCGTGGTTTTACCGGCACCGAGAAAACCGCCAATTATGGTCACCGGCACCGTCATGACACGAAATCTAGCCGCGCCAGGGCTGCATCAGGTCCCATAGCGCCTCCACCGCGCGCAGCCAGTCATCCAGACTGCGTTGCCGTGGCTCCATGATCAGGCCGTCAATGCCCGCATCGGCATAGGCCTGGGTCGTACTCTTGATCATGTCGTGATCATCATCGAACGGATCCCAGAACACGCGCATGGTCAGGGGAAAATCTGGGCCGCGGGCCTCGCGCAGTTCCGCCGTCATGGCGCCGATCTCCTCCGCCGGCACGCGGGTGCCGTGCCAGCCGTCACCCAAGGCGATGGCCCGGCGCCGGGCGGGCGCGGAAACGCCGCCGACCCAGATGGGAATTTTGCGCTCCGGCTGCGGCAGGGTGCGGATGCCTTCCAGTTTTGCCGTCACGACTTTTGGCTGATATGAAATTGGGTCCTCGCTCCAGCAGGCCCGCAGGATATTGATGATATCGTCGGTCCGCGCGCCCCGGTCATCGAAGGGCACGCCCACGGCATCGAATTCCCCCTCCATCCAGCCGACGCCGGTGCCCAGGATCACACGGCCTTCGCTCAACAGATCAAGCGTGGCCAGTTCCTTGGCCAGATGTGCCGGAATCCGCAGTGGCAACACCAACACCGAGGTACCAAGCTTCACCCGGCTGGTCGCCGCCGCCGCCCAGGTCAGGGTGATCAGCGGTTCATAGAAACTTTTCGATGGCGGATAGGGCGCATCATGGGGAATGGCCAGATGGTCGTTGACCCAAATACTGTCAAAGCCAAGATCCTCTGCCTGGCGCGCGCCCCGGCGCACTGCCTCCGGTCCCGCCTTGCGCCCGATCTGGGGTATGTGAACGCCGAATTTCATGCTCTATCCTCCCACTATGTTTGGAGGTCATCATGCACTGCTTGGCGCAATACCTCCAGGCTTGTGCAGGGCGGTGCGGCCTGCTGTAATCGCCGCAATCGAATTGAAAGGATAAATCAATGGCCCGAGAACTGATGAACCCATGCGGCATTGTCGCCAATGAAGATGCCCCACTGGCCCCGCGCCGAAAACTTGATGGCGGGCCCATCGTGGTCGGCCTGTTTTCCAATCAAAAGGCCAACGCCGATCTGTTCATGGACAACATGGAAAGCCTGCTGACCAGGCGGTTCGACAATGTGGAAATCATGCGCGGTTACAAGGCGGCCTCGGTGCCGGCGGACTTCAGCGACGAATTCCTCGACCGCTGCGACGTGGTCGTGGCCGGTTTTGGCGATTGAGGCTCGTGCACGTCGTGGTGCATTCATGACAGCATAAAGCTGGAACGACATGGCATCGCGACCGCTACCGTGTGTAGCGACGAATTCTACGCTCTCGGCAAGGCGGAAACCGAATGCCTCGGCATGCCGGGCCTGCCCATCGCCGTGGTGCCTCACCCGGTGGCCAAGCTGCTACCGGACGAGGTCGCCGATCTTGTCCGCAATGTGTTCGATGAAGTGATCCGCCTGTGGCAGGACGATGCGGAGGATCTGCGCGCCGAGTTCAAGGAAAAGGCCCCGCCGACGAAATCACGGCTGCGCTACCGCTCCATGTTCGAGGGCAATTTCTCCGCCCCCGACGCGCCGGAACGCATGAACGGCCCGGACGACCTGGAAGGGGTCAACCGGCTGTTCTACAGCCGGGGCTGGACCGACGGCCTGCCGATCATCCCGCCGACACCGGAACGCTATGAAAAAATGCTCGGCGATAGCGGATTGGACCCAAACGAACTGCTGGCCCGGATTGAACCGCGCCAGGGCGAGGCGACGGTGGCCAAGGTTGCCATCAACGGCGTCATGGCGGGCTGCCAGCCCGAACATCTGCCGGTACTGGTCGCCGCCGCCAAAGCGCTGGGCCAATCAGCCCTGAACCTGAAGGCCCTGAACACCACCACGCATCCCTGCACCGTGTTGGCCCTGATCAGCGGCCCGATAACGGAGGCCGTCGACGTCAACAGCACTTACAACGTCATGGGCCAGGGCAGTCTGGCCAACGGCGCCATTGGCCGGGGCATCCGCTCAATTCTCTTGAATATCGGCGGCGGCACGCCGGGTATCCTGGACCGCTCAACCATGGGCACGCCAGCCAAGTACAGTTTCTGCTTCGGCGAAACCCTGGCGGAAAACCCATGGGGCGAAACTTTGTCGATGGAGCGCGGCTTCGGGGCGGAACAGAGCACCATTACCCTCTGTGGCGTCGAAGGGCCCCACAATATCAACGATCACTATGGCAAGACGGCGGAGGAAGTCCTGCAAACCGTTGCCGGCACCATGTGCCCGCCAGGTTCGAACAACAGTTATCTGGGTGGCGAAATCATGCTGGTGCTGGGACCGGAACATGCCGAGATCATCCACAATGACGGTTTCTCCAAGGCGGATATCAAGAACTATCTGATCGAGAACGCCTTCATTCCGGCCAATGTTCTGTCCGAGCCGCAACGCGTGATCATGCGGCAATACGTGCCCGAACGCCTGTTGGCGGATGGCAATGAAGGCGCCAAGGTTGCTACCTCCCACGATGACATCCAGTTGGTCGTCGCGGGTGGTGCCGGCCGCCATTCCGCCGTCATTCCTTCATTCGGCAATACCCGCGCGGTAACGGAGGTGATTGCAGGCTGATGAAACTGGCCGGCCTGACCATGTATGATCTGGAGCCAGTGCGCGCGGCCACGGATGCCTGGTGGGCCGGCCTTGCCCGGGCCTGCCGGGCAGAAGGTCTCGGCGATGTTCCCGACGGGTTGTGGCGCGATGGCCCGAGGGAAGATCTGTGGCGCTCGCCAGATCTGTTGTTAAGCCAGACCTGCGGCTATCCATTGCTGAAACATTTCATGGCCCATCTAACTCTTTTGGCCACGCCGATCTATGGCGTGCCGGGCTGTTACGGTGCCAACTATTGCAGCCTGATCGTGGTCCGCGCCGACAGCAAGGCCGAGACCCTGGATGACCTGCGCGGCGGCGTCTGCGCCATCAACGATTGGGATTCCCAATCGGGCATGAATGTGCTGCGCCACACCATCGCGCCCCTGGCCCGGAACGGACGCTTTTTTGGTGAGGTCAAGGTGGCGGGCAAGCATCAGCTTTCCATTGCCATGATAGAACGCGGCGAGGCGGATGTGGCCGCCATCGACTGCGTCACCCATGTCCTGATGTCCCGTCACGATCCGGATTCCGTCGCCGGCACCCGCGTCCTGGCACAAACCCAGGCGGCCCCGGCCCTGCCCTATGTCACCGGCAAACATACCAGCCGGGCCGACCGAACCCGGCTACGCGCGGCCCTGAACCGGGTCCTGGAGGATCCGGAACTGGCCGAGGCGCGGGATGCCTTGATGATCAAGGGTTTTGCCGATCCAACCCTGGCTGATTACAAAATCATGCTGGAGATGGAGGCGGGCGCGGCGGCGGCGGGCTATCCGCAACTACAATGACGGACTTTGACTACGTCATTGTTGGCGGCGGATCGGCGGGCTGTGTCCTGGCGGCACGCCTGTCGGAAGATCCAGGCACAAAGGTCTGTCTGTTGGAGGCCGGGCCGACCGATACCTCGCCCTTCATAAAGGCGCCGCTGGGCCTGGGCGCGATCGTGCCCAGCAAATATCTCAATTGGGCCTTCGAGACCGTACCGCAAGCCGGCCTGAATGGGCGGCGCGGCTATCAGCCGCGCGGCAAGGTGCTGGGCGGATCATCCGCGATAAATGCCATGATCTATACCCGCGGCCACCCCTGGGACTATGACCATTGGGCCAGCCTTGGCAATCCGGGCTGGTCCTTCGCCAAGGTGCTGCCGTATTTCAAGAAAGCGCAGCATCAGGAACGCGGCGGCGATGATCTGCATGGCACGGGCGGGCCCTTGAATGTCGCCGACCTACGCTCCCCCAACCCCCTGGCCCAGGCCTTTGTTCATGCGGGACAGGAAATACAGCTGCCCCGCAACGACGATTTCAACGGTCCGGAACAGGAAGGCGTGGGCACATATCAGGTCACCCAGATCAACGGCGAACGCTGTTCCGCCGCCCGGGCCTATCTGGCGCCGGCATTGGGGCGGGATAATTTAACGCTCCTGACCGGCGTGCATGCCACCGGGATCATCCTGGACGGCAAGCGTGCCGTGGGGGTGCGCTATCACCAGGACGGCCAAACCCATGAAGTCCGTGCCGCACGGGAGGTGATCCTATCGGCGGGCGCCTTGCAGACGCCGCAATTACTGCTGCTGTCCGGCATCGGCCCCGGCGCCGCGTTGGGGGAACAGGGCATTACCGTGAACCACGAACTGCCCGGCGTCGGACAAAACCTGCAGGATCACGTCGATATCGTGATCCCATATCTGTCATCCTCGCCCCTTGCCATGGGCCTGACGCCGGGCGGCATTGCCAGGCTGATCAAGGGCATCTTTGAATGGCGGCGGAAGCGCACCGGGATCATCACCTCGAACTCCACCGAGACCGGCGGCTTCGTCAAAAGCAGCCCCGAACTGGCCATTCCCGATTTGCAATTGCACTTCAACGCGGCCATCGTCGACGACCACACCCGCAAGCGCCATTTCGCGCGCGGCTATTGCGCCCATGTCTGCGTCCTGCGCCCGAAAAGCCGTGGCAGCGTCTGCCTGAGCAGTCCCGACCCCTTGGCACCGCCGCGCATCGATCCCAACTTCCTGGCCGAACGGGCGGACCTGGATGGCCTTGTGGCCGGCTTCAAGCTGACCCGGCGCATCCTCGAGGCGCCGGCCCTGGTGCCCTATCGGGGCCGGGAGCTGTTGACGTCGAATGTGCAGAGTGATGAGGAAATCATTGAAGACATCCGCAACCGCGCCGACACCATCTATCACCCAGTCGGCACGGCCAAGATGGGCCAGGACGACATGGCTGTGGTCGATAGCGAATTACGGGTACACGGCATGGCCGGCCTGCGCGTGGTCGATGCCTCAATCATGCCGACATTGATCGGCGGCAACACCAACGCGCCGACCATCATGATCGCCGAAAAAGCGGCGGAGATGATATCTGTTGTTTAGCGCGTGTCTCGGCTATTTTGAAACGCCATAAGCCTTGAAGACCGGGTCGGCGGTGATGCCGTGGCGCTCCCAGTTCGATGCCAGTTGGTAGGCCTTGGCGAAGCTGTTCTTGGCTTTCGCCGGCTCCTGAATGTTGTGATAGAACATGCCCCGGTTGAAGTGGATGCCCCAGTTCTCGGGCGCCAGCGTAATGGCTTGGGTGAAATCGACCTCGGCCCTGTCGAGCTGCGCCAAGCCATGCCAGACCAGGGCGCGCAGGGCGTAGCTGGGCGCATGTTTGGGATCCAGGACCAGGGCCTTGTTGCAGGCCTCCATCGCCACATCGAACTGTTTACTGTGGGCGCCATGTTGATAACACAGGGATGACCAGGCCTCGACATAGGTCGGGTCGAGCAAGACCGCCTTTTTGTGATCCCTTTGGGCCAGGCGGTGCTTGTTCAGCTTGCCCCGGCTAACGCCGCGCAAATGATAGGCAACCGACAATTGCCTGGTCGTCAAGGCACCATCGTCTATGGCCAGGCCGAAGAAATTCATCGCCGCCGCCCATTCGCCCTCGCCCAGCAGCACTTTGGCGAATTTCAGATCTTCCTTGCCGGTCGCCGAGGCGGGCAGCGGCAGGGTCATAAAGACAAGGCCAAAAGCAAGGCCCAGGGCAGGACCAAGAAGACGGGCACGTTTCAGATATTCGATCATGGTAGCTTCCCCAACGGCAAAACAGGCAGGGA
>CAYWYB010000164.1:0-11770 GCA_964462145.1 uncultured Rhodospirillaceae bacterium | reverse complement strand
TCCAGCGGGTCGCGGCGTTGCAATCCTCCAGGCCGGTGGGGATTTTATTTTCGTGGGCCATACGGTAATCCACCGAAACGACGATGCAGCCGGCGCCGTGGGCCAGATAGCGGCAGATGTGATCGTGGCTTTCCAACGAACCAATGACCCAGCCGCCGCCGTGGAAGAACAGCGCCACGCCCATGGCCGGCAGCACCGATACCGGGGTGTAGATGCGGATCGGTATGTCATTTCCATCGGGGCCGGGAATGGTTCGGTCTTCCACCGATTGCAGGTCGCCGGTGGCATGGCGATAGACTTCGGTTGCGGCTTCGTAGGCTTCACGCGACAGCCGGTGGTCGTCCTGCTCCAACGGCGAGCCGCCCGCCGCGGCGGCGGCCTCGACAATGGCCGCGCATTGTGGATCCAGACTCATGGCCTATCCTCTTCAACTACCTTCGGGGCATTGCCGCCAAGCAGATACCAGGTCGACATTTCTCCCCTACCCTTAACCTCGATTTTGCCACGCGGGTCAAGTTGATAGCTGGAATCAAGCCGTTGCCGCAGATCGTCCGAGACCTGAATACGGTCCGGCTCGCCCAGGCTCTGCATGCGCGAGGCGATGTTGACCGTATCGCCCCACAAATCGTACATGAAGCGGCGCTGGCCGATAACGCCCGCCGTCAGACCGCCAACATGGATGCCGATACGTATGCGCACGGGCTGGCCGTCGGGATCATTGATCTGGGCCGCCGCATCCTGCATGGCCAGCGCCAGATCCGCCATGGCGGGCGCATGGGCGCCGCTGTCGCCAAAAACGCCGCCTGCCACCATGTAGGAATCACCAATGGTCTTGATTTTCTCCAAACCATGCCGCGCGGTTATCTCGTCAAAGGCGGCGAACAGCCGGTTCAGAAGATCCAGTATCTGATCCGGGCGGCTGCGCGCTGCCATGGCGGTGAAGCCGACGATGTCGGCAAACAGAACCGTGACGTCGCTATGTTCATCCACCACGGTCTCGCCTCGTTGCAAACGCTCCGCGACAGCCGCCGGCAGGATGGAGGTCAGTAGATCGTGATAGCGGGCCCGCTGCTCGTTTAAACGCCGGGCATTCAAATGGTCCAGGCGCCGAAAGCGCTCTGCCCGGTACAGGGCGGCAATGCCAACAACATTGGCCGCCACCAGTTGTGCCGCCAACATGCCGATATATTTGGCGTCCACCACATCGGCGAAAGACGTTAGGACGAGATAAACCACGCTGGCCGTGGTGACGGTGCCGATACAATATTCAAATATCAGGGGGACAATCAGGTAACTGGCCAGGACCAGCAACATAAAGCCGGAAAGGTAGAGCACCGGCACATCTACCATCACATTGGTCAAAGCCGTGGCCAAGGTCATGAAATGAACCGCCAGCAACATCAGTAGAGGCCAGCGGGTCTGGAAAAAAGGCGCGTAGGTCAAACCAAGCAGCGCCAGCAGCGACAGGGTCAAAACAGCGGTGCGCCAGATAACGAAGGTCATGCCTTCGGCCGGCAGTGTCCAGGGATCCAGGGCCGCGAAGGCCAGCTCTATGCCCAGGGCCAGCAACAGCACAAAGCGGGCCTGACCAAGATTTCGGGCGCGTTCAGTGGCGCGGAAATCCCGCTCCAGCTCATTGTCCACAAAGACCAGGCGGCGGTCCATGCGTCCCCAATCGTCCTCTTCGGTTGCTTGCTGAACCGAAACACCCGGCGCTTCGGCGGACAAAGCCTCGCTGATTGTCATTTTACCCTAGCTCCCCTGGCTCTTTCTCCTAAGTGGGTATGGTTCGCCCCGCTTTCCAGTATGCCCTTGAACCGGCGCGCAACCGTTCATAAATGATACCGAATATGGATGGTGACCAACAATATTGCATAACCGTCGAGACCGCTAAGCAGCCCGCCCGTGCGCTGCATGACGGCGTGGTTCTGGCTGATAGCGTAGCGCCGATGTTGATGCATGAAACCGGTCTGACATCCTACCTCTATTTTCCCCGGAAAGATGTGACCGAGGCCGTGCTGCGACCTTCAACGCGGCGCACTTTTTGTCCCTTTAAGGGCACGGCCAGCTATTGGCATTTGGCTTTGCCTGACGGCCTGATCGAGAACGCCGCCTTTAGCTACGAAGCGCCGTTTACCGAGGCCGCGGAGATAGCCGGGCACATCGCCTTTTTTGACAGTGTTTTGGATCAACCTCTCAGTCACGACGCAGCCAGCGTTGGCGTCTCGGGTCCGTTGGTGGACTGGTTGTTGCAGGACGCCTGGATGTGCAAGACCCCGGCGGAACTGACGGAACAATTCGCCCAACGCATGCTGGCCATGGGCGTGCCATTGTGGCGGCTGGGCGTTGGGATCTGGACCCTGCATCCGCAATTGGCGGGCCGGCACTACAATTGGATGCGTGATCGCGGCGGCGTCGAGGAAGGCGGCACGCCCCATGGAATGTTGAACGAGCCCGCCTATCTGGAAAGTCCGGTGCGTCACGTCAGCGAAGGCCTGGGCGGTGTGCGCCAGCGCCTCGACCAGCCAGGCGAGACCGAGTTTCGCTTCCCCATTATGGAGGAACTGCGTGCCCAGGGCGCCACCGACTACGTGGCCATGCCGCTGCCGTTTTCCGATGGTCAGATCAACACCCTGACCCTGACTTCGGACGATCCGGCGGGTTTTTCCACCGCTGATCTGGGCGCCATATTTCAATGTGTCTTCGGACTTAGCCGCTTCTACGAAACCCTGACCGAGCGGCAGAATACCCGGACCTTGTTGACCACATACCTGGGCCAGCGATCAGGCACCCGGGTTCTGAACGGTGAGACCCAGCGCGGCGCAGGCGAAGAGATCCGTGCCGCTATTCTGTTCTGTGATCTGCGCAATTCAACACAGCTGGCGGCATCCCTGCCGCGTGCCGCCTATCTAGATCTGCTGAACGATTTCTTTGAAACCGTCTCCGAGCCGATCCTGTCGCGTTGGGGCGAGGTTCTGAAATTTATCGGTGACGGCGTTCTGGCGATTTTCCCGGTGGACGAGGACCCCGCCGCCGCCTGTGCTCTGGCGCGGCAGGCGGCCGACGAGATCGTTGCCCGTTTGGCCGAAACCGAGCAGCCGCCATTGCGCTGTGCCATCGGTGTGCATCTGGGCGAGGTTACGTTCGGCAATGTGGGCGCGCCGGAACGGCTTGATTTCACGGTCATCGGCAGCGCCGCCAACCTGGCCGCGCGGCTTTCGGAGCAATGCAAGGTGCTGGACCAATCCCTGCTGTTTTCCGGCGCTATTCAACAGCACCTGCCGGACGGCATGGTTGCCCTGGGCCGGCATGACCTGCGCAACATCTCTGAAACGACAGAGGTCTATACCTCCGCCGAATAACTGCCTCTATCGGTAAATCAGCGTGCCGTCGTCCAGATCCGCTGCCGGCAGGGTGTCCTTGTCGGTGTAGTAATCCTGGGTATGCAGCCAGGGATCGCGATCGCCCTGTTTCGGCATGATATGAATCAGACGCGTCAGATACCCGGCGTTGAAGTTATGGGGATCGACCCAGGGCCGCTCCGGCATGTCCTGGTCTTCGTCACGCAGTTGCGGCGTCACGACGTCGACGCCCTTGTCGGACATGTGGTTGAGCAGGCGGCAGACGAATTCCGCCACCATGTCCGCGCGCATGGTCCAAGAGGTCCTGAGATAGCCGAACACCCAGGCCATATTGGGAATGCCGGAGAATAATATGCCGCGATGTGCCCAGCTATCGGCGAAGTTCAGCGGCTGGTCATCAATGGTGAAGTTGATGTCGCCCAGGGCGCTTAGATTGAAGCCGGTGGCGGTGACGATAATGTCGGCCTCTAGTTCCTCGCCGGATTGCAGCAGAACGCCTTTTTCCGTGAAAGTCTCGATCTGATCCGTAACCACGGACGCCTTGCCGGATGCGATGCCCTTGAACAGATCGCCGTTGGGCACAAAGGCCAGACGCTGGCGCCAGGGTCGGTAGCTGGGCGTGAAGTGCTTTTCCACGTCATAGCCATCGGGCAAATAGGCCTTGGTGCCGGCGATCAGTTCCTCTTTCAGCGCCTCTGAGTCATTGAAGGATCTGTGTGTAATGGTCTTTTGATCGAAAAGGATCTTGCGGCGGGCGATTTCGTGGGTCCACTCGTCCGGGACATCCAACTCGCGCAGCATGTCCGCCGTATCGTTGCGGTTTTCGCCGGCATGAAAAAAGGTTGGTGAGCGTTGCAGCATGGTGATGTGGGCGCAATCTTCGGCCATGGCCGGAATAATCGTGGCCGCCGTCGCGCCGGAGCCGATGACCAAGACGTTCTTGTCCTTGTAGTCCAGATCTTCCGGCCAGGTCTGGGGATGCACGATCGGTCCCTTGAAACGCTCGGCACCAGGGAATTCCGGCGTGTAGCCTTCGGAATGGCGGTAGTAGCCCTGGCACATCCAGAGGAAATTGCAGGTGAATTCGACCTGTTCGCCGGTGTCGCCGCGCACGGCCTGCAAGGTCCATTGTTTGTCCTCGCTGGACCAGGTGGCGTCCGTGATGCCGTGTTGGAAGCGGATGTGGCGGCGGATATCCTGTTCGTCGAGGGCTTCATCGAGGTAGCTGAGGATTTCCCCGGCCGTGGCGATGGGCACGCCTTTCCAGGGCTTCCAGCCGTAGCCAAAGGTGAAAAGATCGCTGTCGGAGCGGATGCCCGGATATTTGTGGGTCAGCCAGGTGCCGCCAAAACTTTCCTGCACTTCCAGCAGGGCAAAGCTTTTACCGGGGCAGTCTTTTTGCAGATAATAGGCCGCATCAATGCCGGAAATGCCGGCGCCGACGATCAGGACATCGAAATGTTCGACGCCTTGGGCGCTGTTTGTATCAATTTCCGTTGCGACACTCATAATCCACTCCCACGTTGCTCTGGCGGCTGAAAATGCGCCGCGTGACGCCATATAGCACAATTTATGAGCGAGATTTTGATCTGACGCAAATATCGCCTGCCCCGCGAAGGGGAATTCCGGACAGGGAAGATTCGACATAGGCGCGCCAAGAGGACAAACTTGGGCAAGGATTAAGAATACGGCCATCGAGGATAGCAATACGAGGATAGCAAAATGAGCAGCCCCGCACTTGAAGAAGTCACCACCCCGATCACGGAAATTCTGGCGCAAGGCGCCGCTGATCTGCGTTTCGAGGATATTGATGCCGACAGCCTGGCGGTGGCCAAGCAATGTCTGATCGATTGGTTCGCCGTCACCCTGGCCGGTGCAGCGGAACCCTTGACCGGGATGCTGGCGGCGGAGGCCGAGGAGGAAGGCGGCGCACCGCGCGCCACGCTGATCGGCTCCGCCGGGAAGGGCACCTTGGCCCAGGCTTGTCTGGTCAACGGCAGCGCCTCCCATGCGCTGGATTATGACGATGTCGCCCGCGCCATGGGCGGGCATCCGACGGCCCAGGTGGGCGCGGCGGTGCTGGCGGCGGCCGAGGATCTGGGCGTTTCGGGCCGTGATCTAATAACCGCTTTCGTGGCCGGCTATGAAGCTGAATGCCGTGTCGGCAGCCTGGTCTCGCCCAGTCACTACGCGAAAGGCTTTCACGCCACGGCCACCGTGGGCAGTTTTGGCGCGGCGGCGGGTGTTGGCCGTTTGCTGGAATTGGATGGCGAGGCCATGGCCCGGGCCTTTGGCATTGCGGCCACACAAGCGGCGGGCCTGAAATCCCAATTTGGCACCATGTGTAAGCCTTTGCATGCGGGCAAGGCGGCGGGTAACGGTTTGCTGGCGGCGCGTTTGGCCAAGCGCGGCTTTACCTCTCGCCCCGATATGCTCGAGACCAGCCAGGGCTTTGCCGATAGCCAGAGCGATGATTTTAACGTCGAACAGGCCACCCAGGCGCCGAGGCGCGGTTTTCATGTGCGCGAGAATTTATTCAAGTTCCATGCCGCCTGTTATATGACCCATTCGGCTATCGAGATCCTGCGCGATCTGCGTGATGAGGCGCAGATCGACCCGGACCAGATCGACCAAGTTGAGCTGTCGGTCTTTCCCGGTTCGTTGGCGGTCTGTAACATTCAGGAGCCCGATACGGGCCTGGAGGTCAAATTCAGCCTGCGTCATACGGCGGCCTTTGCCTTGACGGGGATGGATACAGCCAACATTGAAAGCTATTCCGATGCCAATGCCCAGGCGCCCAATCTGGTTGCCCTGCGCCGCAAGGTCAATGTGGTGGGCGACGGCGGCCCCGCTTCCCTGACCTCCGCGACGATTACCTTGCACGACGGCCAGACTTTTGAACGTAGTTTCGATGTGGGTGTTCCGGCGGAAGATGTCGCCGCCCAAGGCCTGAAAATCGATGCCAAATTCCGCAGCCTGGTTGTGCCTTTGTTGGGCGAGGAAAAGGCGGGGGCATTGCTGGCGGACTTGCATGATCTGGAAAACCTGGACAATGCCGGCCAGCTGCTGAGCCATATGGCCGATTGGCAGGCCGGGTAATGTGTAAGTTGATTGGTTGGGGGCCGGAAACGGTCTTCAACTAATTGGCTATTTTGTGAGTTTGGTTCTTTGGGCGCATTTAGCGGCAATGCGCCCGAGGGTTTATTTTGCGTGAGTGGAGACGGGAAGAGATGAATCAGGGCAAGTGGAAAATTGGCGATGTTACCGTGACACGGGTGGTGGAGATCGAGGCTACGGGCGGCATGAGCCGTATTATCCCCGACGCCAAACGGGAACTGCTGAAGGAGATTTCCTGGCTGTATCCCCATTTTGTCGACGAAAATGGCCGCATGCGCGGTTCCATTCATGCCCTGATTATCGAGACATCGGACCGTACCATCGTGGTCGATACCTGTGTCGGCAATGACAAGGAGAGGGGCAATCCGCCCTGGAACCAGTTGCAGACCACTTTCCTGTCCGATCTGGAGGCGGCGGGCTACGCGCGGGAGCGGATCGACAATGTGCTGTGCACCCATTTGCATGTGGATCACGTGGGCTGGAACACCATGCTGGTGGACGGCAAATGGCAGCCAACCTTTCCCAATGCCCGTTACTTGATGGGCCGGGCGGAGTTCGAGCATTGGACGGCGCAGGACGAGGCGGGTACCAAGCAGTTGATGTCGGATTCCGTACTGCCGGTGTTCGATGCCGGCTTGGTGGATCTGGTCGAAACCGATCATCAGATCTGTGACGAGGTCAGCCTGATCCCAACCATCGGCCATTCACCAGGGCATGTCTCGGTGCTGATCCAAAGCCAGGGCGAAGAGGCCATTATCACCGGCGATTTCATCCATCACCCCTGTCAGATAGCTCATCCCGAATGGCCGTCCGCACCCGATTTCGATCCCGAACAAGGGCTGAAGACCCGGCACGCGGTCTTCTCCCGTTACGCCGATACCCCGACCCTGATCATTGGCACCCATTTCCATACGCCCACCGCCGGCCACTTGAAACGTGATGGCGACCTTTATCGTTTCGAAGTCTAGGAGTATCCACCCGCCATGAGCTTCGAAAGGCCCTACGAGGGTATCAAAGTGCTCGATATGAGCCAGGGCATCGCCGGGCCTTATTGCGCCATGCTGTTAGCTCAACATGGCGCCGATGTGGTCAAGGTGGAGCCTTTGCAGGGCGATTGGGCACGTGGCCTGGGCCTCTCCAACGGCAACCATACGGAATATTCCTTTATCGCCAATTTCGGCAAGCGCAGTCTGGCCATCGATCTGAAAAGCGATGAGGCACCCGGCATAATCGATGCCCTGGCGGCGGAGGCGGATGTTTTTTTTGAAGGCTTCCGCCCCGGCGTCATCAATCGGCTGGGCTATGGTCACGAACGCCTGATGGCGCTGAACCCTGGCCTGATCTATGTCTCGATTTCGGGCTTTGGACAGACCGGTCCGCTGCGCGGCAAACCGGCCATGGATCCAGTTTTGCAGGCCTTCAGCGGCTACATGCTGGACAACAAGGGCGAGGACGGCATTCCCCACCGCACCCATACGGTGATCAACGACATGGCCACGGCGTTGTACACCTTTCAGGCCGTGACACCGGCGCTGTATGGCAAGCGCGATGGGTCCAAGGGCCGTTTTCTGGACATTTCCCTGATGCGCAGCGCCGCCAATCTCAGCGTGATCCGTGTCATGACCGCTTCCCAGGAGGGCGAGCTGCAGAGAAACCTGCGCACCACGCCGTCAGGTATTTTCAAGACCGCCGATGGCTGGCTGCAACTGGTTACCCTGCAGGACAAGGATTTCGGAATCCTGTGCGATTTGCTGGGCCGGGATGACTGGAAGACGGACGAAAGCCTGCGTGGCAACGAAGGCCGCCGGGCCCAGGCAGACATGCTGTTGGACGGGGTGGCCGAGGCGCTGTTGAGCAAATCGGCGGCCCAGTGGCGCGAAATATTCACCGATGCCGGCCTGCAAAATGAAGTATTGCAGAGTTTCAACGAGTTTCTGGCCCACCCGCAAGTGATCGAGACGGAGCTGTTTTCCTACATTCCCCTTGCCGGTCTGGAACAGCCGCTGCCCATGCCCAACCCGCCGGGTATTCCCAAGATCGATCCCGATACCCACTATGGCGTCTCGCCCGTCACCGGACAGCATAATGACGAGGTGCTGGCGCAACTGGGGCATGACGTCGACTTCATTGCCGATCTGCGGCAACGGGGCGTGATCACCACATGGACAGGGTAGGGGGACAGGGCAGGTGGACCGGATGAGGAGATTACCATGAGTTTCGATAGGCCCTACGAGGGCGTCAAGGTGGTCGATCTTAGCCAGGGCATCGCCGGGCCTTATTGTGCCATGTTGTTAGCCCAGCACGGTGCCGACGTGGTCAAGGTAGAACCGTTGCAGGGCGACTGGGCCCGGATACTGGGTACGCCCATATCCGATCATACGGAATTCTCCTTCATTGGCTCCCTGGGCAAGCGCAGCCTGGCTATTGATCTGAAAAGCGCCGAGGCGCCCGCTGTCATCGATGCCCTGGTGGCGGATGCGGATATTTTCCTCGAAGGCTTCCGCCCCGGCGTCATCGACCGCCTCGGCTTTGGACATGAGCGTTTGATGGCCATGAATCCCAGCCTGATTTACGCTTCTATTTCCGGCTTTGGCCAGACCGGGCCGCTGCGCGACAAACCGGCCATGGACCCGGTCTTGCAGGCTTTTACAGGCTTCATGCTGGATAATGCCGGCAACGACGGTATCCCCCATCGTTCGAACACGATCCTTGTTGATATGAACACGGCGTTGTTTGCCTTTCAGGCCATCGCGCCGGCGTTGCATGCCAAGCGCGATGTACAGGAGGGAGGAGGGCGTTTCATTGACGTCTCTCTGATGCGGGCCGCCGCCAATCTCAGTGGTATCCGCATTACGACCGCCGCCCACCGCGAGATATCAAGCGCCGGCGCACCGCCCTCGGGCATACACCGCACCGCCGAGGGCTGGATCCAACTGGCTGTCGTCAAGGATGTGGATTTTCACACGGTCTGCGATCTGCTGGGCCAGGAAGATCTGAAGTCGGATGACCGATTGCTTGGACTGCATGGGCGCAATGAACATGCCGAGATGCTGTGGCAGCGTTTCCGTCCCATTTTTCTGACCAAACCGGCTGTCCATTGGCGGGAAATGTTTACCGAGGCCGGCCTGCAAAACGAGATGTTGCAGGAATTCCACCAGTTTCTGGAGCATCCGCAAGTCGCCGCGACAGAGCTGTTTTCCTATCTCGAACTGGCCGGGCTGGAAAAGCCCTGGGCCATTCCCAACCCGCCGGGCATTCCCAAGATCGAGGCCGATACCCCCACCGGCACCTCGCCGGTTACCGGGCAACATACCGACGAAGTTCTGGGCCAGTTGGGTTACGATGGCGCGGCCATCGCCGACATGCGCGACAGAGGCGTTATTACGACCTGGAGCGGCTAGCCGCCGGCCTGATCAGCCAGACCAGACGCATGGCCGCCAGCAACATCAACGTTGCCGGTAACAATGCAAAACCATAAATCCACTCGGTCACGGCGGTGAGCGTTTCGCCGCTGATACCCTCGGAAAGACCGGCAGTGTTCGAGAGCAGGCCGGCGGTGGCGGCGCCAAAGGCAAAACCCAGTGAATGCATTGTCGGGATGGCACCAGCGGTCAGTGCTTCTTCGCCAGGCTTGGCGTTGCTCATGGCGGTGTTGGTGATATGGGCGTGGCATTGCCCGATACCCAGGCCGGTGAGGAAAACCATCGCGACCAGGGCCGCGATGGGCCCGGCGGCCACGAAAATCCCTTGTCCGATGATGCCGCCAAGAATGCATAAGGGCCCCGTGATCAACAATATCCGCTGTATGGGCGGAGGTGCCGCGGGGACGAGAAAGGCGGCGACGGACCAGCCCAGGGACATGGCGGCGGAGACATAGCCCGCCAGGGAAGGCGGCACCTCATGCAGCCGTTGCGCTAGCAGGGGCAGAAAAACATTCGGTGCGGTGAAGCTGAACGACATCAGGAAAAAAACCCAATAGCCCGTGCCGACGATCCTGTTCAAAGAGGTTGCACGGCTTGGCAGCAACGGGTTCTTGGCGCCATGGTCCAGCCATAGCATGCCGCCGACGCCCAGCACGGCGGCCAGGATCAAGCCCAGGCGCAGGCTTGCGATCTCTGATTGGCCGCTGACCGTGACGCAAAGGATCGCCGCGCCTAGCAGGATCAGACGTTCAATTGGCAGTTTGCCGGTATCGTCTGAAGCGGGTGCTTTCGGCAGGGCCCTTCTGGACAGGATCAGTAAAGCCAGAAAAACCGGTACGGTCAGCCAATAGACCCCGCGCCAAAAGTCAAACTGCGCGAACAGGCCCGCGATCATGGGCCCGACGATGGCCGCCAGGCCCCAGATCGCCGATAGATAGGCAAAGACCAGGGGCCGTTGTCCTTCGTCGAACAGTTGCCGCACCATTGTGTAGGCAAGTGAAACCATGAGGCCGGTGCCCAGGCCCTGGGCCACGCGGCCAACCAGGAACACCGTCATGTGGGGCGCGACGGCGCAAAAGAGTGAGCCGATCAGATAGACCGTCGCTGCGGTCATCACCGCCCGGCGCAGGCCCAGTTTGCCGGCCGTTGTGCCGCCGCTGGCCGCACCCATGATCGAGGCGGTGATATACAGCGCCGCCGGCCAGGCATAGAACGCGACGCCGCCGATATCCGTGACCACGCTGGGCAGGATGGTGGCGATGACGAAGACGTCCATGGCATGCAGGGCGACGCAGGTCATGATTAGGGCCAGGCGCAGCAAACCAGGCCCTTGGGTTACGGTGCGCCAGCCGGTCTGCTGCCGCGCGGCCAATGAACGGCCCCTATTCGGCTGCCTGGAAGCGGCCCAGGTCGCCCTTGGCGGCGGCGTATTCCGCCTTTAGGCGATCGCCCAGGGCGGCGATGGAAAGCACATCATTGATGCTGCCCACGCCGTGGCCGGCGGACCAGACGTCCTTCCAACGTTTGCGGCCTTCGTCGGCGGCGACGATGGCGCCTGGCACTTGCCGCTTCAAACCGTCCAGATCGACGCCCGCCCGTATTAGGCTGGGCGCCAGCAGGTTGGCCGGCGCGCCGTCCATGACGGCGGTGAAAAAGATATCCGTGGCGTTGGCCTCCACGATCATCTGGCGGTAGCCGTCCTTGGCACCGGATTCTTCAGTATTGATAAAGCGCGTGCCCATGTAGACCAGATCGGCGCCCATGACCTGGGCCGCCAGAATATCGCGGCCCGTGGTGATGGCGCCGGCCAGGATGATCGCCTTGTCGGTCATCTGGCGGACTTCGTTTACCAGGGCAAAGGGATTGAGG
>CAYWYB010000163.1:5193-11786 GCA_964462145.1 uncultured Rhodospirillaceae bacterium | reverse complement strand
CTCGATATCGCGCAACCACAAAATAGCGTTGACAGACTCGATCCGCTCCCGTAAGAAACTACCCGTCAGTGCATGGACGCGGGATCTAGCAAAGACGTATCCAACGATGTTGGATAAGGCCCGAAACGATGGCAACATCGCTTCGGGCCTTCTCTTTTCCGGCTTGATGTGGCGTACTGCGTGACGTGAACAATACGCCGGATAACACAGCAAACGATGATTGGGTCGGACGCTCCATGCAACGGGTGGAAGACCCCACGTTGCTGCGTGGCCTGGCCCGTTTCGCCGATGATCTGCCGACGCCTCCACATGCCTGCCACGCCGCCTTTCTCCGTTCACCCCTGGCCCATGCGGAAATCAACAATATCGATACCGCTGCCGCGGCCGCCATGCCCGGTGTCGTCTTCGTCATAACGGGGGCAGAGTTAAAGGCGCTTTCAACGCCGTTCATCACCGGCGTCAAGGTGGACGCGCCGCAATATGCCCTGGCCATGGACCGGGTGCGTTATGTGGGCGAACCGGTGGCCATGGTGGTCGCGAAGGACCGCTATCTGGCCGAGGACGCGTTGGAGGCGATCGTTGTCGATTACAGTCCCCTGCCGCCGGTGATTGATCCCGAGGCGGCGGTGAACGCCGCACCCCTACATCTGGGCACCGATAGCAATGTTCTGCACGACCGCCGCTTCCGCTATGGCGATCCCGAGGCCGCTTTTGCCAATGCCGCTCATGTGGTCGAGGCAAGCTACAGCTATCCGCGCAATTCCTGTACCCCGATGGAATGTTTCTGTGTCATCGCGGACTATGATCCGGGGCAGGATGCCTTTGAAATCACAGCGAATTTTCAAGGGCCCTATACTCTGCACACCATCATGGCCCGCTCGTTGAACGTACCGGGCAACCGCATGCGTCTGAAAACGCCGCCCTCATCAGGCGGTAGTTTTGGCGTCAAACAGGCTGTTTTTCCCTATGTGGTGGCCCTTGGCGTGGCGGCGCGGATCGCGGGCCGGCCCGTGAAGTGGCTGGAAGACCGCCTGGAGCATCTGAGCGCCGCCACCTCGGCCACCAACAGGGTGACCAAGATCAGGGCGGCGCTGGACCCTCAGGGCCGCATCCTGGCGCTGGACTATGATCAACTGGAGGATTGCGGCGCTTTCCTCAGGGCGCCGGAGCCGGCGACGATCTACCGCATGCATGGCAACATGACCGGCGCCTATGGGATCGAGAACCTGGCCATCCATAACCGCGTCGTGGTGAGCAATAAAACACCGACCGGACTGATGCGCGGCTTTGGCGGGCCGCAGATCTATTTCCCGCTGGAACGCCTGATGGACAAGGCAGCGGCCAGGCTGGGCCTGGACCCGCTGGAATTGCGCCGGCGCAACCTTGTGCCGACAGAGGCGATGCCTTTCCGTACCGCACCGGGCGCGCTGCTGGATTCAGGGGATTACGCCCGCAGCATCGACCGGGCCGTGGATGAAGGCGGTTTGGCTGAGCTATGCGCCCGCCGCGATGCGGCGCGGGCCGAGGGGCGGTTGTATGGCATCGGTTACAGCGTTGTCGTGGAGCCTTCGATCTCGAACATGGGCTACATCACCACCTTGCTGACACCAGAGCAGCGGGAACGGTCTGGCCCCAAGAACGGCGCCCTGGCCACGGCGACGGTGGCGTTCGATCCATCCGGCGCGATCTCCGTTGCCGTATCCTCCGTGCCGCAAGGGCAGGGCCATCGCACGGTGCTGGCCCAGGTGGTGGCGGATGTTTTTCAGATGGACCCCGCCGAGGTCATGGTTGCGACGGAACATGATACGGGCAAGGATCCGTGGACTATTGCCTCGGGCAACTATGCCTCCCGCTTCGCCGGCGCCGTGGCGGGTGCCACCCATACCGCCGCCGTGCGCCTGCGGGATCGCCTGACTGCCATCGCAGCGGCAGATCTGAACGTCGCGCCCGACGAGGTCGCCTATGGCAATGGCCGGATTTTTGCCGCCGGCAATCCGGATAATTCCCTGCCCCTGGGCCGGTCCGCCGCCAAGGCCCATTGGTCGCCTCTGTCCATTCCCGATGCCGCCGGCGCCGGCCTGCGCGAGACGGCCTTTTGGAACATGCCCGAACTGGCGGAGCCCGACGAAGGCGACCGCATCAATTCATCGGGCGCCTATGGCTTCATTTTTGATTTCTGCGGCGTGGAAATTGATCCGGTGACCTATGCGGTGCGGATCGATAAGTATGTCACCATGCATGACGCGGGCCGGCTGCTGAACCCCATGCTGGCCAATGGCCAGATCCGCGGCGGTTTCGCCCAAGGTTTGGGCGCGGCCCTGCTGGAGGAACTGTCCTATGCGGGGGATGGCAGCTTTCAGGCCGGTACCCTGGCCGACTATCTGGCGCCGACGGTGATGGAAGTGCCGGAACTGACGATCCTGCACGATGAGTCCCCATCGCCCTTCACGCCGCTGGGCGCCAAGGGTTTGGGCGAGGGCAATTGCATGTCGACACCGGTCTGCATCGCCAATGCGGTGGCGGACGCCATTGGCCAGGAGGTGACAACATTGCCCCTGACGCCATCGCGCCTGGCGGATTTGCTGTTGCCGGAAGAAGTCCCCGGCACGACGCCTGTCATTGCACCATCGACCACGGACGGCCATGCGTTGCAGGGGCAGGGCAGCACCACTGTACCGGCGGCGCCGGACGAGGTCTGGGCCATTTTGCTGGACGAGACAAAACTGGCCGCCGTGATCCCCGGCTGTCATGCCCTGACCAAGACGGGGGAGAACGCCTACCGCGCCGAGGTCACCCTGGGCGTGGGCCCGGTGAAAGGCCGCTTCATGGCCACGGTGGCGTTGCAGGACTTGCAGCCGCCGCATGCCCTGCGTCTGGTTGGCGGCGCCGTGGGGCCGTTGGGAACATCCCAGGGGGAGGGTCATGTCACTCTGCGCGCGACCGACGGCGGTACCGAGGTCGAATACAGCTACACGGTTAACATATCGGGCAAAGTGGCGGCGGTGGGCGGGCGTATGATGGACGGCGCGGCGCGGGCCCTGATCAATCAATTCTTCAAACGCCTGGTGGGCCAGGTGGATGATGCCGGCGCGGCGCCAGGATTTTTCGCGCGCCTGCTGTCCCAATTGCTGTCCTCGCTGGGGTTGGGCCGATGAAGCCAGCTGCTTTTGATTACGCCTGCCCGGACAATCTGGACGAGGCCCTGGCCTTGCTGGCTGAGAAAGGCGAAGGCGCGCGCATTTGCGCCGGCGGGCAGTCCCTGGGCGCCATGCTGAACATGCGTCTGGCCAGCCCGGCAGTGTTGATCGATATCGCCGGTCTGCGGGAACTCAAATCGATATCCATTGTTGATGGCGCTATCGAGGTCGGCGCGGCGGTGACCCAGGCGGAGCTGCTGGCCTGGCCGGACCTGGCGGCCAGCCAGCCTTTGCTGGCCAGCCTGTTGCCCTGGATCGGGCATTATCAAACACGCCAACGGGGCACCATTTGTGGCTCCCTGGCCCATTCGGATCCAAGTTCGGAATTGCCGTTGGCCTTGGCATTGCTGCGGGGCCAGGTGGTGTTGCGCAGTCAGCGGGGCCGCCGAATTGTCGATGCGGCTGAATTTCAAACCGGCATGATGGCCACGGCGGCGGCGGCTGACGAAATGATGGTGGCGGCGCGTTTTCCCGTTGCCCTGGCCGGTGAGGTATCGGCCTTTCACGAGGTGGCCCAGCGCCATGGCGATTTCGCCATCGTTGCCGTGGGCGCGATTGGCGATCAACAAGGCGTCCGCCTGGGCGTGGGTGGCGTTGCCGATACTCCTGGCGTGATCGATCTGAAATGGCCGGTGGATGATGCCACCTTGAATGATTTCGCCTGGTCCCTGGGCGGCACGGATGATCAGCATGCCAGCGCGCGCTATCGCCGGGAGCTGGTCCGCCGCCTTGGCCGGCGGGCGCTGGAGGAGGTTCACGATGCGTTATCTTGAGGCCGGCAAGCGCCATACGGTGCGCCTCACCCTGAATGGCCGGGCGGCCGAGGGCGAGGCCGAGCCGCGCCAGTTGTTGAGTGATTTTCTGCGCCCGCAACTGGGCGCCCTAGGCACCCACGTGGGCTGCGAGCATGGTTCCTGCGGGGCCTGTACGGTACGCGTCGACGGCAAGGCGGTGCGTTCCTGCCTGATGTATGCCGCCCAGGCCGAGGGCAAGTCCATCACGACGGTCGAAAGCCTGGCCACGCCGGATGGCCTTGACGAATTGCAGGCGGCTTTGCAGAAACATCACGGTCTGCAATGCGGCTTTTGCACGCCGGGCATTCTGATGTCCCTGAGCCAGCTGCGCGATGAGGAGCCCAACGCGGACGAGGCGCGCATCCGCGACGTTCTGTCAGGCCACATTTGCCGCTGCACCGGCTATCATGGCATCGTGCAGGCGGCGCTGGACGTATTCGGGAAAGGTTAGGAATGTTCGATCTGGGCAGAAGCTTGTTGGCCAGCGCCATGCGCATGCCCGATGCGGTGGCCATATCCGACGGCGAAAAGATCCTGACCTATCAGGCCTGGCAGGACCATATTCTGCGCACGGTGGCCGGCCTGGATGCCCGCGGCCTGAAACAGGGCGATCATTTCGTCACCGTGCTGCAAAACCGTTATGAAGCCGCGACCCTGCATATGGCGGCGCAGATCGCTGGCCTGGTGATTACGCCGTTGAACTGGCGGGCCAGCGCCGAGGAACTCGACTATGTCCTGAACGACGCCGAGGCCAAGGCGGTGGTGTTCGAGGCCGCGACCGCCGATCTGGTCGATACCGATATCGAGCGTATCGATGTGGACAATGACTGGGAGAGCCTGCTGGCCCATCCGCCGGCGCCGGCGGTCTCCCGTGCCACGGTGCGGGATAAATCCGTCATGCTCTACACGTCCGGCACCACTGGGCGCGGTAAGGGCGTACCCCGCCGCCAGGGCGCTGAACGTGCGGCGGCCATGGCGCATGTGGCACAAAACCAATATGCCCGTGGCGAGGTAACTCTAGGCGTGATGCCTCTGTATCACACCATGGGGGTGCGTTCGCTGCTGGCATCGGTGCTGATCAACGGCCATTTCGTCTGCCAGCGCCGTTACGACCCGCGCGAGGCGCTGACCCTGATCATGGATCACCGCATCACCAATCTCTATCTGGTGCCGACGCTGTATCATGATCTTCTGGCCTCGCCGTTTTTCGAAGCCACGGATACCTCCTCAGTGCGCAAGCTGGGCTTTGCCGGGCAGGCCATGACCGATGGCCTGTTGCAGGAATTGGACGCCGCCTTCAAACCGGAACTGTTCGTCAATCACTACGGCTCGTCGGAAATTTATACCTTCACCATCGAACCAAACGCGGCAGCCAAACCGGGCTCGGCGGGCAAGGCCGGTCTCAATCAAGAGATCCGCATCATAGATCTGGATGCCTCCGGCCCCGATGATCTTGTTGATGGATCGGAAGAAGGCCAGATCATCGCCGCTCTTGATGGCGACGAAAGCTTCGAGGGTTATTGGAAGCGTCCGGACGCCGACGAAAAGTCACTGCATGACGGTTGGTACTACACGGGCGATATCGGCTATCGGGACGAGGATGGCGATATTTTCGTCACTGGCCGGGTCGATGACATGATCATCTCTGGCGGCGAAAATATTCTGCCCGTCGAGATCGAAAGCGTGCTGTCCCTGCATCCCGGCGTGGGCGAGGTTGCTGTCGTCGGCCTGCCCGATCCGCGCTGGGGCCAGGTGGTGACGGCCTTTATCGTGCGCAGAGGCGGACTGGGCGATGGGGTAGGGCAGGAAGAGCTGGATGCCTGGTGCCTGGAATCTGAATTACCCCCCTTCAAACGGCCGCGCGCTTATGTCTTTATCCGGGAGGTGCCGAAATCGCCGGTCGGCAAGATCCTGCGCCGCATGTTGGTGGACGGCGAATATGCAATTGAAGAGTAAGAAAACTAGGAGTTAGAAGCGAATGTCCACGTCCTTTGAAAGTCAGCGGGCCAAGTTGTTGGAAAATCTCGACGGGTTCCGGGTGGAGATCGATCCGGAAAAGGAGCGGGCGGATATCATTCTCGACCGCCCGCCCCTGAACGTGATCGAGATCCCCCAGCGTGACCAATTGCGTCTGGTCTTCGAGGAGTTGGACCACGACGACCGGGTCCGCGTTATCGTACTGCGTGCCGAGGGCAAGCACTTCAGTTCGGGGGGCAACATCGCGGGCTTCCTGGCGGCCTCGCCGGAGCATGTGTCCGAGCTGGCCAACAACATCGCCGCGCCGGCGCGTTGCCACAAACCCGTGGTGGCGCAGATCCGCGGTTATAGCTTCGGCGTTGGTTTCGAATTGCCCCTGGCCTGCGATTTCCGCATCTGTTCCGAGACCGCGCAATTCGCACTGCCGGAACAGCGGATCGGGCAAATTCCAGGCTCGGGCGGTTCCATCCGCCTGCTGCACATGATCGGCATCCAGCGGACCAAGGATATGACCTTCCGCTCGCGCCGGGTATCGGGGGCCGACTGCACGGTGAGGCCGGTTAGGAGGGCGACGCCGAGGGCGCCCGACCACCAGCCGATGCGATGGTGCGCGGCCCACGAGCGG
>CAYWYB010000163.1:0-5183 GCA_964462145.1 uncultured Rhodospirillaceae bacterium | reverse complement strand
CTCGCCCCTGGCGCAGCGCACCATCAAGGGTGTGCTGAATGCGGCGCAGAACACTACGGTCGAGGCCGGTATCGAGATCGAAGGCAACGCCTATGGCCGCCTGCGCATGTCGGAGGATTTCAAGGAGGGCGTGGAAGCCTTCCACGGCAAGCGCAAGGCTGTCTTCCGGGGCGTCTAAGCGGTGAAGCCGCCGGCCTTTGAATATCTTGCGCCGACCTCGTTGGACGAGGCCGTCGCCGCCCTGGCGGATGACGAGGCGAAGGTGCTGGCCGGCGGGCAAAGCCTGGTGCCGATGCTGAATTTTCGGCTATTGGCGCCGTTATTGCTGGTCGATATAGGCCGCATCCCTGGCCTGGACTACATCGAGGATGATGGTGCCGGCGGTTTACGGATCGGCGCTCTGACCCGGCATCATTCGCTGGAAACCTCCACGTTGGTGCAACAGCGGTTTCCCGTGCTGCATGCCGCCATGCAGTACGTCGCCCATCTGGCGATCCGCAATCGCGGCACTATTGGCGGTAGTCTCTGCCACGGTGATCCAGCAGCCGAGCTGCCGGGCCTGATGCTGTTGCTGGATGCGAAGCTGAAGACAACGCAACGGACCATCGCGGCGGCGGATTTTTATCAGGGTGCCTTGGATACGGCGTTGGCGGATGATGAAATCTTGATGGAAATTCAGCTGCCTGCTTTGCCCGCTGGGACTGGCTGGGGCTTCGAGGAATTCGTCCGGCGCTCCGGTGACTTTGCCTTGACGGCGGTTGGCGCCACGCTTGGGGACGAGGTCAGGATCGTGGCGATCGGGGCCCATGATACGCCATTGCGCCTGAGGGAGGCCGAGACGCTGTATCCGGATATGGACGCGGTGGTCGCGGCGGCGCGGGAGGCCGTCTCGCCGAATGATGATCTGCATGCATCGGCGGATTATCGCCGTCACCTGGTGGGCGTTCTGACCCGGCGGGCCCTGGCGGCGGCAGAGGAAAGGGCGGTGGCGCCATGATCAAGCTCACCGTCAATGGCGTCACTTACGAGCGGGAGGTAGAGCCGCGCCTGTCGCTGGCTGATTTTCTGCGTCACGAACTGGGCCTGACCGGCACCCACGTGGGCTGCGAGCAGGGGGTTTGCGGTGCCTGCACGATTATTCTGAATGGCGACAGCGTGCGTTCGTGCCTGTGCTTCGCAGTGCAAGCGGACGGTTACGAAATCGAGACCGTGGAAGGATTGGGCACGGTCGACAATATGAACCCGCTGCAGAAATCGTTTCAGGAACATCACGCCTTGCAGTGCGGCTTTTGCACGCCGGGCATGTTGATGACCGGGGTGGATCTGTTGCGTAAGTACCCGTTGGCAACGGATGAAGAAATCCGCGAGGGCCTATCGGGCAATCTCTGCCGCTGCACCGGCTATGAACATGTGGTGCGGGCGATCCGATCGGTGGTGGAGGCTGAAGGTGGAAGTTGAAGCCAGGCCAAAGATCATCGGCGCCCGTGTGCAGCGGGTTGAAGATCCACGCCTGTTGACCGGGCATGGCACCTTCATCGACGACATCAATTTGCCCGGCACCCTGCATATCGCATTCGCCCGCAGTGATTACGGCCACGCCCGCATTACCAGTATCGAGACGGCGGAGGCCGTCGCCATGCCCGGCGTGTTCGGGGTTTTTACCGCCGCTGATATCGATGGCCTGTTCAATCCCATACGGGCCACCTCGCGCATGGCGGATTATCAGGCCACCGAGTTGCCCGTGCTGGCGGCCAAGAAAGCCCGCTTCGTGGGCGAGCCGGTTGTCGCCGTGGCGGCGGAGAGCCGACATCTGGCGGAAGATGCGGTCGAGCGGATTGCCATCAGCTACGAAGAACTTGGCGTGGTGATCGATCCCGTCGCCGCCGCCGAGCCGGACGCACCGGTGCTGCACGAAGACGTGGGCAGCAACGTCATTCTTACGCGCACATTCGAACGTGGCGAGGTGGATGAAGCTATTGCCTCGGCGCCCATCCGTGTTGGCGATAGCTTCCGGATGCACCGCAAGACTCCGGCCGCGATGGAGAACCGGGGCTATCTGGCGGACTATGATCAGGGCCGCCGCGCCCTGACCCTGCATTCCACATCCCAGGTGCCCGGCGTGGTCCGCGATGCCCTGGTGGAGATGCTGGATATTCCCGGCAACCGTCTGCGCGTGGTGGCGCCCGATGTGGGCGGCGGCTTTGGCGGCAAGGGGGCGCTGTACCGCGAAGAGGTGCTGGTTTGCGTCCTGGCGCGCTTGTTGGGCCGGCCCGTGAAGTGGCTGTCGGACCGCATGGAAGACCTGATGAGCACCAATCAGGCTTTCGATGAACATATCGAGGCTGAACTGGCCTGCGACGAACAGGGCCATATTCTGGGCCTGCGCGCGGATGTAACCGGCGACGTGGGTGCCTATTCCGCCTATCCCTGGACCGCCACGGTGGAACCGGTGCAGGTGGTCTCTTTCCTGCCGGGGCCCTATCGGGTGCCCAATTACCGGGGCCGGGTGCGCGGCGTTACCACATCAAAGGCGCCCATGGGGGCCTATCGCGGCGTCGGCCGTCCCATTTCGACCTTCGTTATGGAGCGCCTGATCGATATGGCGGCGGCGAAACTGTCCCTTGATCCGTTGGAGATGCGCCGGCGCAACATGGTCCGGGCCGAGGAATTTCCCTACAAGGCAGCATCCGGCATTGTCTGGGACCGGGCCGGTTTCATGGAATGCCTCGATGCGGTTACCGAACGCCTGGATTACCAGGGCCTGCGCGCGCAACAGGCCGAGGCGCGGGCCCAGGGCCGCTGGGTCGGGATTGGACTGGCATCTTATGCGGAGCTTACCGGCCTGGGATCCCGTATCGCGGTGGCGCCGGGCATGCCGGTCAACACCGGCACGGAAAGCGCCAATATTCGCATTGATTCCTCCGGCGCCGTGACGGCCTATTTCGGCATCGCCTCCCACGGCCAGGGCCTGGAGACGACCCTGGCGCAGGTGGTGGCCGAGGAATTGGGCGTCCTGGTCGAGGATGTGGACGTGATCCATGGCGACAGTGCCGTGGTCGCCCATGGCACCGGCACCTATGCCTCGCGCTCAACTGTACTGGCCGGTGGTGCCGCGATCATGTCCGCGCGCGCGGTGCGGGAGCAGGTGTTGAAGGCGGCCTCCCATATTCTGGAAGCGGATGCCGGCGATATCGATGCCGTCGGCGGCAGGATCTTCGTCAAGGGCACGGACCGCGGCTTGAGTTTCCGCGATCTGGCCCGCGCCGTGTATTCCGAAATGGGCCGCCTGCCCAAGGACGTGCGCGAGGATATCGAACTGGAAGCGACCCGCACCTACGATCCCTATTTTGGTACCGCCACGCCGGCCACGCATCTGACCATGGTCGAGATCGATCCGGAAACCTATCAGGTGAAAATTCTGCGCTATGGCGTGGCCGAGGACTGCGGCAGGATCATCAATCCGCTCATTGCCGACGGTCAGGTCCACGGCGGCGTTGCCCAGGGCATCGGCGCGGCCTTGCTGGAAGAGGTGGTCTATGATGACAGTGGACAGATCCTGACCGCCAGCTTGATGGATTACGTGGTTCCCACGGCGGCGGAAATCCCAAGCATGGAAGTCATCCATCTGGAGACGGAGTTGCCCAACAATATCGGCGGCTTTCGCGGCATGGGGGAGGGCGGTACGATCGGCGCACCGGCGGCGATCGCCAACGCCATCAGCGATGCCTTGGCGCCCTTGGATATCGGCATTAATGAATTGCCGGCCACGGCGGAACGTCTGTTCCGTCTGGTCAGCGCGCAACAGGAGTAGATAAAATGGATTTGGGACTTAACGGCAAGGTGGCGTTGGTCACCGGTGGGGCGCGGGACGTGGGCCGGGAAATCGTTTTGGCGCTGGCCAATGAAGGCGCGGCGGTGGCGATCAACTATCGCGGCTCGGAAGAGGCGGCGAATGCTTTGGTGGCGGAGATCAATGATGCGGGCGGCACGGCGCGGGGCTATGGCGCCGATGTCACCGACTATGATGCGACCAAGGCCATGATCGAACAGATTGTCGGCGACTTTGGCCGCTTGGATGTGCTGGTCAACAACGCGGGCTATGTCACGCCGCAGAAATTTGTCGAGACCACGCCGGCGGATTGGCATGCCCAAATCGATGTTGGCCTGTATGGCGTCATCCATTGTTGCCATGCCGCCGCCCCGCATCTGGCGGCGTCAGGCGAAGGGCGCATTATCTCTCTCGCGGGAGATTCGGCACGGGTTGGCGAAAAGAACCTCGCCATCACCGCCGCTTCCCGCGGCGGCGTGTTGTCTCTGACCAAATCATTGGCCAAGGAATTGGGCCGCGACGGCATCACCGTCAACGCCGTTGCCCTGGGCCTGGTGGAAACCAGCCATAGCAACAAGGAATGGCTGGATGCCAATATGTCCAAGATCGTGCGCAACTATCCCACGGGCCGGATCGGGCAGGCGGGTGATGTCGCGCCTACCATCGCGTTTCTTGCCTCATCAGGCGCCAGTTGGATCACTGGCCAGATCGTATCTGTTAGTGGCGGTTACAGCACGGTGGGTTAAGATAGTTAGAGCAATTTTCAATTAGGTGGGGCGCTTTCGCGACTTAAGCAATTGGTTCAATTGCTCTACTCTTAAGAACCTGAGCGCATTTTCTTCGAATGCGCTCGGCGTTGCCGGAGACATAAACAACAGGGAGGCTATCGTTATGAACGAATTCGTAAATCCCAAGGCCAACGCCAAACCGGCGGGCGCCTATTCCCATAGCGTAAAGGTGCCGGCAGGTGCCGAATGGCTGGTCATTGCCGGTCAGGTCGGTATCGACGGCAAAGGCAAGCTGCAGGCTGGAGCCCGCAAGCAGGCGGAGCAATGCTTTCGCAACATTCTCAATTGCCTGAAGGAAAACGGCATGGCCAAAAAGCACTTGGTCAAATTCACTGTCTTTCTGACAGACCCGCGCAGTATCGATGACTATCGCGCGGCCCGCAAAAAGGTCATTGGCGATGCCACCCTGCCGGCATCGACATTGTTGATTGTGGACGGCTTGGCCTCGCCGGACATGCTGATCGAGATTGAGGCGACTGCGGCGAAAGCGTAGTTTTATCTCGGCTTGCGCCGAAGTGCCAAGCCGCCCGCACCCCCTTCCCGGCCACCCACAGGGTACCATTGAT
>CAYWYB010000162.1:0-11792 GCA_964462145.1 uncultured Rhodospirillaceae bacterium | reverse complement strand
GTGTATAGGGAAAGGTGCCCGGTGCGCCCAGCTCGTCACTATCGCCGCCTTCCGCTTCATAAAAGGCTTTGAGCGGAATGCCGGAGCGGGTCTTGGCGTCCTTCGTCATGACAAAAACTCCAAATACATGGTCGTTAAGGCGCAAAATTGCTTGGAACACTATACAATGAAGAGGCTGCTTGCTAGCAATGACCCTGATCAAGACCAGTGATCAAGACTGGCGGTCAAAACTGGGGCGTACGAATTTCTGGAGACTGTTTATGAGTGAGATTTCCCTTTCCCGAATTTTGGCCTACTGGGCCGAGCGGGACCCCGATGCCCCGATGCTGACCTATGAAGGCACCACCTTGAGCCGGGCCGAGCTGGAGGCGCGGAGTAACCGCCTGGCCAGGGCCTATCGGGATCTTGGCGTGAAGCCGGATGATTTCGTCACCATCGCGTTGCCCAATGGCATCGAATTCATAGAAGCCGCGTTCGCGACCTGGAAGCTGGGTGCGATACCGCAGCCGGTATCCTATCGCCTGCCTGATGCGGAGCGGGCCCAGATTATCGAGCTGGCCAAGCCCAGCCTGGTCGTGGGTGCGCCCGCCGACACCCATCCGGGCACCATATGTTTACCTCTCGACTACCAACCCGATGCAAATCTCCCTGATACCCCGTTGCCGGAGGTTACCTCGGATTATTGGAAGGCGATGACCTCTGGCGGTTCCACCGGTAGACCGAAATTGATCGTCTCGAAAGATCCCGCGAGCGCCGATCCGTGGGAGGTGAAAGTCGGCATCGCCCCTGAAAAAACCATGCTGGCCCCCGGCCCGCTGTACCACAACGGGCCGTTCCTGTTTGGCATGATCGCCCTGCACCGGGGGCACCATCTGGTTATCACTGCCCGTTTTGATGCCGCCCAGACGTTGGAGTTGATCCAGGAGCACAGGGTTCAGGTTCTCTACCTGGTGCCGACGATGATGCAGCGGATGTGGGGCCTGCCCGAGGCACAACGGGATAGCTATGACGTCAGCTCGCTTGAAATGGCCTGGCATCTGGCTGCACCCTGTCCGCCCTGGCTGAAGGAGGTCTTTATCGATTGGTTCGGTGGCGAGGTCTTGATGGAATTGTATGGCGGTACCGAGGGGCAGGGCTTTACCGTACTCTCGGGCGTCGAATGGCTGGCTCATCGCGGCTCGGTCGGCAAGATTCAGGAAGGCTTCCAGATCAAGATCATCGACGATGACGGCAACACACTGCCCCCTGGCGAAGTCGGCGAGGTTTACCTGCTGCCCGACGAGGGTCAGGGTTCCAGCTACTATTATATTGGCGATGAGGCGAAGAGCGTCGAGGGCGGCTGGGAATCCCTGGGCGACATGGGTTATCTGGACGCCGACGGCTATCTCTACCTGACGGACCGGCGCAGCGACATGATCCTCTCGGGCGGCGCCAATATCTACCCGGCGGAAGTGGAGGCGGCGATCGACCTCTATCCCGGCGTGCGTTCCTCGGCCGTGATCGGTCTGCCGGATGAGGATATGGGCAATCTGGTGCATGCCATTGTCGATGCCCCCGGTCAGGACTTGGACAGCGAGAGCTTGCTGGTCCATCTGAACCAGCAACTGGTGCGCTATAAGGTGCCCAGGACCATTGAGTTCGTCGACGAGCCGTTGCGTGATGATGCGGGCAAGGTGCGCCGCCGTGCCCTGCGTGACGAACGCATCCTGCAGGGATAGAGAGCCATGCGGATTTGCATCTATGGTGCCGGTGCGATTGGCGGCTATATGGGGGCCTGCTTGGCACGGGCCGGCTATGACGTTTCCCTGGTCGCCCGCGGACCGCACATGGAGGCGATCCAGGCCAATGGCCTGACTCTCAGAATGGCCGGAGAAAGTTTTACCCAGACCATTCGCTGCACCGATGATCCCGGCGAACTGGGACCGCAAGATTATGTCATCGTAACCTTGAAGGCCCATTCGGTGCCGGCGGTGGTGGATCAGCTACCCGCCTTGTTTGATCAGGACACCGCCGTCGTGATGGCGGTGAACGGGGTGCCGTGGTGGTATTTTTACGGCCTGGATGGCCCGCACCGTGATCAGACCATGGAAAGCGTTGATCCCGGCGGCCGGCAATGGACTGTGATCGAGCCGCGCCGGGCTATCGGCTGCGTCGTTTATCCGGCCTGTGAAGTGGCCGAACCAGGGGTGATCGAGCATATCGACGGCGATCGCTTTAGCATTGGCGAACCCAGCGGCGAAAAGACCGAGCGCCTGACGGCCCTGGCGGAGGCTTTGCGCAAGGCGGGTCTGAAGGCGCCGATCCGGCCGCGCATCCGCGATGAAATCTGGGTCAAGCTGTGGGGCAATCTGTGTTTCAATCCGATCTCGGCCCTGACCGGTGCGACCCTGGAACAGATTTGCGCCGATCCCGGCACCCATGCCCTGGCCCGCGCCATGATGGTGGAGGCGCAGGCCATTGGTGAATGTCTGGGTGTGCGCTTTCCCGTCGATGTGGACCGCCGCATCGCGGGCGCGGCGGCAGTGGGCGCGCATAAGACGTCCATGTTGCAGGATTTAGAGCGGGGACGGGCCATGGAGATCGACGCCTTGGTCGGCGCGGTGGCCGAACTGGGACGTCTGACGAAAGTGCCGACGCCAAACATAGATACGGTGCTGGCTTTAGTGCAGCAAAGGGGCCGAATTTCTGGTTGTTATCAATAACCCATCAATAACCTATTGATGCTTTGATGCCGGCATAGAACGAACCGAGTTCAAAGCTGTTGAAAGAGGGCATGCGCCATGCCGGATATTGCGAAGGCCGATATTGCCAAGGCCAATATTGCAGAAGCCCTGACCATGTTGGCGGGCGAGGCATCGGTGGGCGACGGATTTTTTGAAACGGCCGCGTCGGCGCTGTCTCTTGGCATGGGATGTCGGGCTGCGGGAATCTCAGGTCTTTCCGACGATGGATTGTCAATCCGAACCCTTGCCCTGTCGGGTGCCAAGGAAGAGATGCTAATGATGCGGTTCGCGTTCGCCGGCACTCCTGCTGAAGTGCTGTATGGCGATCCTACTTCCTCTCCCTTGCATATCGTTGGTAATCTGGCGGAGCGCTTCCCAAAGTATTCGGAGATGCTCGACTTCGACGCCTATCGTTACAGCGGCGCTGTATTTTTTAATGCCGATGGCAGTCCGGCGGGACACATTTTTATACTTGATGACTGCGATGTCGCGCGTGGGCCCGAAGCGTGGGCCTTTTTCGATCTGGTCGCTAAACGGATTGGTGCAGAATACTCCCTGCGCGGCGGATTTGCCGCAATCAACTGGTTGGACGCCTTGATCGACGGAACCAACACAGGTTTGGTGATCACCGACGTCGCAGGCCATATCGTGGGGGCCAACAAGACTTATACCAATTGGTCCGGCGTACGTTCAGGGGCGGAAATCATCGGCAGTAATGTCCAGGACTGGATCGCGCCCGAAATGTGGCTGGTGAATGAACAGGCCGTCGCCAAATTGCTGAGCGATGGCGTCGTGGATGAATACGAAAGTCAGTTAGTCGACCGCAACGGCGTTCGGCGTGAGGTCGCGGTCGTGGCTATCAAGGAGCGGACGCCCGCCGGTATCCGTTTCGTGGGGCTGATCCGCGATATCAAGGAGCGCAAAAAGTCCGAACGGGCTCGGCTGGAGAGCGAGGCGCGCTTCCACGATCTGATCGAGGGATCGTTGGAGGCGGTGTTCATCGCCGATGCCCAGATGCGGCCATTGTTCGTAAACCCATCAGCGGCGCGCATATTTGGATACAGCGGGCCGGATGAAATCATAGCCCTGAAAAGCAATAGGCCCATGGTAGCGCCGCATGAAATGCCGCGTTTGCTGGAATGGCGCCGGCAAATTCTGGCTGGCGAAGAAAATGATATTGAGCAAGAGTACGAGGGCCGGCGCAAGGATGGCAGCCCCATTTGGCTACGTATTATGGCCAGGCGGGTCGAATGGGACGGGCAGATAGCGGTTCAAAGCACCATGCTCGATATATCCGAACGCCACCGCGCGGCAGCGGAGCGGGCGGAAATGGATGCACGCTTCCACGCTATCCTCGATAATGTGCCGGTATCCATGGCCCTAAAAGACGAACATGGCCGTTATCTGTTGGTCAATAAATGGATGGAACGCCAGACCGGCATGTCGCTGGAGCAATTGCGGGGTAAGACGACCCTTGAGGCCGTCGGATCGGTAGCGGCGGCCGAGGCCGTCGAGGCTGACCGGGAGGTTATGCGAACTGGAAAGGCAGTTACCGAGGAAACCGTGTCGGCCTACGCGCAGAGTGGCAAAATATTACGGTCGACGCGTTTCCCCATCCTGAGCAGCGAGGGGCAGGCGACGGGTACCGGTGTCATTCTGCTCGATATAACCGAACTGCGGCAGGCCGAGACGGCATTGAGGGAAGGTGAAGAGCGCCTGCGTGCCATTTTTGATAACGCGCCGGTTTCCATTGGTCTGAAGGACATGGAGGCCCGTTTTGTGATGGCCAATAAGACCGCGGAAGCCTGGATTGGCCTGAGTAGTGATGAGATACAGGGGCGATCAGTACGGGACATCCGCGATACATTAGCAGCGGAGAAAGCCTATGAAACCGATATGGAAGTCCTGCAAACCGGAAAGGTGATTACCACCGAGGATGTCTCGGCCTATGGGCACCCCGAGAATACCATGTTGACCGTTCGTTTTCCCGTCATGGACAAGGATGGCCAGATATCCGGCATGGGCGCCATGAGCCAGGATATTACCGAACAGCGGGGCGCCGAGATGGCCTTGCGGGAAAGCGAGGCCCGTCTGAACGCCATCATCGAAAATGCACCGTTTTCGATCATTTTGAAGGATGGCGACGGCCGCTATGTGTCCATGAACCGGCAGGCTGAGGACTGGATGGGGATAACGATGGAGAAGGCTGTGGGAAAACTGCCCTCCGCCATCTATTCCCCGGGAACCGGTAACCGGGAGCGAAGCCGGGATCTGCAAGTGCTGAACGAAGGCAGGATAATCAGCTACGAGGCCAAGGGTGAAGGCGACTATACCGGGCATACATTCTTGTCCACTAAATTCCCGATCCTGGGCTCGGCTGGAGAGCCGGCCGGCGTGGGCACTATCGTCTCGGATATTTCAGACCGCAAGAGCAATGAAGAGATGTTGTTGCGGCAGATGGAACGAGCCGAGGAATCGAGCGATGCCAAAACCCGCTTCCTTGCCGTGGCCAGCCATGATTTGCGCCAACCGCTGCATTCAATGGAACTGATGTTGGAAATTCTGGGCCGCCAGCTTACCGATCCCGGACAACAGGAACTGGTTTCGGATATAGCCCAGGCGGCATCCATCGCGGCTGGCCTATTGAACCCGCTGCTCGATTATTCGCGCCTTGAAGCGGGCATGGAGGTGCCGGAAATTGAGGACTTCCCGGTTGCCACCTTGTTACGGGATATGGAAGTGGGCTTTCGCTCCCAGGCTGCGGAGGCTGATCTTGAACTGCGGATCATGCCCTGTGCCGCGGTTATCCGAAGCGACCCGGTCCTGCTTGCGCGCATTGTCGGTAATTTTCTTTCCAACGCCATTCGCTATACGGACGAAGGACGGCTTCTGTTGGGCTGCCGGCGTCAAGGCGGGGTGCTGCGGATCGAGGTTTGGGATATGGGCCCTGGTATAGAGGGCGAGCATTTGAACGCCATCTTCGAGGAGTTTCATCAAATTGAATCGATGCGGCGCGACCGTGACAAGGGGCTGGGACTTGGCCTTGCTATTGTCAAGGCGCAGGCGACCTTGTTGAAACACGAAATACGGGTCAGGTCGCGGCCGGGCCGGGGCTCAACCTTTGCGATCGAGGTGCCCTTGGTTGGGCGTCCGGACATGGGGGAAAGAGAGACGCGGGCAACGGCGGTTGACGTGGCTGAAACGGAAACCCTGGATGGTCTGCGGATGTTTATACTGGAGGATAATGCCGCCATTCTTCGGGCCACGAAGGCATTGCTGGAACGCTGGGGCTGTTTCGTGTCCACGGCGAGTAGTCGAAACGAGGCGATGGAGGTAATCGCCACTGAAACAGCGATGTTCGATTTATTGATTGCCGACTACCATCTGGATGAAGGCAACAATGGCGTAGATACGGTCGTTCAGATGCAGGAGCAGCTTGACTATGGCGTGCCGGCGATCATCGTCACAGCGGATATCTCAAGTGATAGTTTGCAGCATGCCTCCGACAACGGCTTTCCGTTGTTGCAAAAGCCGTTTCGTCCCGCCGCGCTGCGTTCGGCCATAGCCGAAATAATATACGATCAGACAGAGGTGCACTAAGTCCCTTCGCACGGTACCTTAATAGAGCAGTGCCCTAAATCAAATAGCATAAAATTGGAATCAATTTGATGCTGATAATTTGATTTAATCCAATGGTTTAGAGCAACTTATCTGCGTTCGAATGAACGCAGGTTGCTCTATTCGAAATCGTTACCGGCTTTTCTTTCGGATTCCAGCAAAGCCGCGCTGGCGATGACCGCCTCGGTCCGGTTGCTGACGCCCAGGCTCTTGAATATACGGGTCATGTGAACCTTGACGGTACCCGGCGAGAGGCCCAGTTCCATCGCGATGGCTTTGTTCGATCTGCCCTCCGCTAAAAGCGCGAGGACTTCCTTTTGCCTTGGCGTCAGAATACTGGACTGGTCGCCGCGGCTGGGCCGCGCGGTGGCCGTGGGGGCATCCAGCAGCGTCGGCGGCAAATAGACGCCGCCGGCCAGGATCAGGCGCAATGCGCTAATCATGACATCTGCGGATGCCGCTTTTGGGATATAGCCCGATGCACCCAATTGAATGGCACTGCGCACGTCGCTGGCGCGGTCCTTGACGGACATTACCACGACCGTGGTACCGTGAAATGCGTCGCATAGCGCTTTCAGATCAATGGGACCGCCAAGGCCATCGAACATCAGGTCGGTCAGTACCAGATCAAAGCTTTCCTGGCCGTGCTGAGTTTTCTCGGCCAGCCCAAGGGCTTGTTCCAGGTTATTGGCCTCGACAATTTCGACGTTTTCGTCCAACTGATGCAAAACATGGCGCAGCCCAGCGCGAAAGATTGCATGATCGTCGACGGAGAGTACACGTAAATTGCTCATATCAAGCTTGAGAAACCAGGTACGTTTCCCCCCCAGCCAAGCAGTACCCTGCGTTCAATTTTTTCGCACTGGCGGATTTTCACGCTAATAATTACCTTATTCTACTCGTGGTCAAACTAATTTGCCTGTCGGTCGTAGCTCTACCCTGTCTGGATATCCTTACGAAGGCGTCATATATCGGAAACGCTTCAGAGCCGATTTCATATGCAATTATAGCAATTTTCCGTTTAACTCAACAAAATTTTGTGAAGCCAAAATTCATATTAATTAATTTTGTATTTATTATTTATTGAATTGTAAAAAACTGTAATAAATACATAAAAATTAATCGGACGGGATAATCCTTGGTCGTTAAATATATTGCGAATTCTGCGTATAGAAATGGAATTAACTTGTCTATTTATTTTTGGAATCTCGATAGTGTCGACCAAACAGAAAAACTCATGATATTAGTAATACATTAATCTTATTAATCGGAATACGACGGTGTCAAAAAGGCGCCATTTTTGTCCTACTGGCTGTCGAGAAGTTTGTCCGCCAACGCCATCGCTTCATCGATTCGAATAATTCCAATCTTGCGGCCGATCTCATCGCGCCGCTGCCGCGCCCAAACCTGACCTGACCGGGCGGCAAGCTCAAGCCAGGCGTAGGCCTTGACCAGATCCCGTTGTACGCCCTGGCCCCTGGCATACAAATCACCCAGATTAAGCTGTGCCATCGCGGCTCCCTGCAGGGCCGCCCGGCGATACCATGCCGCCGCCAGGGCCGCATCGGCGGTAACACCCAGGCCAGCGATAAATAATCCCGCCAGGGCAATTTGCGCCTGCGGGTTGCCGGCCTGAGCCAAGCTTTGCCAATTCCTGTGCGCCACGGCGTAGTCGCCGGCATCAAAGGCCGCCAGTCCGGCGGCGAAATCAGCCCGCGGGTCCGCCCGCCCTTGAGAAACCGCCAAACAAGACAGACCAATGATGAAAATCAAATTTCGCATACCTATTCCATATAGAACCTGGCGCCGTGAATTGACCGCAACTTGTCGTGAGGGCTCTGTGCTATGCTCGTTTGTGAACACAGTCCGAACGGGGAGTTTGCCGTCATGAATGCCGAGCTGTTTACCGAAGATTTCAAGATCACGCCCTATTGGTGGGAGGCTGCCGCGCCACGGAAAATAAATGATCCGTTGCCCGAGACGGCGGACGTGGTGATCGTGGGGGGCGGTTATGCCGGCCTGTCCACGGCGCTGGAACTGGCCCGCAACGGCACCAAGGCGGTGGTTTTGGAGGCGGAAGAATTCGGCCATGGCGCTTCTTCCCGCAACGGCGGCGGAGTCAGTGGCTCCAACGTGGGCAAGGGGCCTACCGCCGGCGCCATATCGCCGGTGGAACGGGCCTTGGGCAAGGAACGCATGCACGAATTGCTGATGGGCGGGGCCGAGGCCATGGGCAACCTGGAGGCCATGATCGAGCGGGAAAAGCTGGAATGCCATTATGTCCGCTGCGGCCGCTTCGTCGGCGCTTATACTCCGGCCCATTATGAATCCATGGCGGTCAAGGTGGCGCATCTGAATTCATCCGGCGATTTCGGCGCCGCCCTTCTGCCGCGCAGTGAGCAACGGCGCGAGATCGCCACGGATTTCTATTTCGGCGGCATGACGGTCGAGGGTTCTGGCAGCGTACATCCGGCCATGCTGCAAATGGCCTTGCTGGACCGCTGTGTCGAACAGGGCGTCACCTTGTGCGCCAATACCACCATGCAGGCGATCTCCCAGGATGGAGCCAATGCTGAGGGGGGCCATTTGGTTGCGACCAGTGCCGGCATCATCAAGGCCCGGGAAGTCGTGGTCGGTACCAACGGATATACGGGCAAGGCGACGGGCTGGTTGCGCCGCCGTTTGATTCCGGCCGCCTCATATATGATCGCCACGGAAGAGCGGGATGCTGACGAGATCCAGGCTCTGGTCCCCAATAACCGGACCCTGGCGGATTCCAAGCGGGTGTTGAATTATTACCGTCTGGCGCCGGGGGGCAAACGGGTGCTGTTTGGCGGCCGGGCGCGCCTGGCCCTGGGCGACCCCCGTGAATGCGCACCAATTTTGCATCGCCAGATGCTGGATGTCTGGCCGCAGTTGGAGGGCATCAAGGTCAGCCATTGCTGGACTGGAGGTATCGCGTTCACCTTCGATTTTCTGCCGCACATGGGGCGGCACAACGGGGTGCATTACATGGCGGGTTGCAATGGCGCCGGGGTCGCCATGATGACTTATCTGGGCACCCAGACGGCGTTGAAAATTCTGGACAAGGCGAACCGGCCCTGTGCCTTCGATGAACTGCCGTTCCATAGCCGGCCCGGCTATACCGGGCACGCCTGGTTCCTGCCCATCGTCTCGGGCTATTACGCCCTGCGTGACCGCATGGACCGGGCGCGGGCGGCCTGAAGCACTTTTCGCTCACGCCAATGCGCCGGTGCGCATGGCTCCGCGTGGGCGGCGCAGGGGCGCCGGGCCGCCGTCGCGGCCTATTCGGCGGCTTCCTTTGCGGGTTGCCCGGAGGTATCGAGCGCCGGCCAGTAGTCCAGACGGCCATGGGCATAGGGCGCGAAATCCGCTGCGGGAATGGTGCCAATGGCGCGGGCCCGGGCGGTCAGATCGCCCTCAATATAGCCCGCCGTGACGATCTCCCGTATGGGGATTTCGTGCAGCGGATCATGCACCGTGCCGGCCAAGATCAATGTGCCCTGGGCCGCGCGGTTCACCCGTAGTTCATTGTCGAATTCCGCGATTGTCAGGACCGCGTCAGCCTCCAGGCCATGGCCGTCAACGGACGGCTGCGCCTTGATATTGAATGTCGCTGACTGGCTCTGCCCAGGGCCGCCGTCCTCGCCCAGGCTGAGGGATAGATCGATCAAGCGCACGCCCATGCGGTCCACGGTGCCGTGCAGTTGGTTGCCGGTTGTCTTCAGCTCGATCGCCGCCTGTTTTTTTGGTTCGCCAAATAAATCCCGGCCAAAGACGATGGCATGATCGGTGCTCATGAACATGGTCAGCACATACGCTGCCTCCACCTCGCCATACCGGGCCGGCATGGAGACGGTCGCGCCGGCAAAGTCGCCGACGCAGTTGGAGCCGAACTCGCCAATCGTGACCGTGATTATGGGCGCGGCACCTGGGCTCAATCCCGGCGGCAGGACCTGTTCGATAAACTCGTCCGTGGTTAGAAAACTTAGATGCGCCCGGTGCGCGTCGGTGAAGCGCGGCGTTGCCAGTACCTGTTCGATGGCGGCGATTTCCTCGGCGGTTTTTACGAATGCCATGATGACCTCTCCCTGTTTCAAGCCATGTTCGATTGAGGATCGGCTCACGTCAAGTGATGAGCTTGATTTGCTGCCGGGCGGCCGCGCTGACCATAATATTTTTTAGTAAATTCTTAAATTAGAGCTCTTATTAATCCTACTAATTCTAGAGAGCTTGAACTGGCCGATGGGACTTATCCAAGAAACCCGGGTCAGAAAAAAGCTAGTGACCACAGGGGAAAGGGGGGACGCCGTCATGGCCTTGATCCAATGGAACGAAACTTTCAATCTGGGTGTTGCCGAGCTTGATGCCGATCACCGCAAATTGGCCGATTTTATTAATCGGGCCCACGCATTGTTGGTCGAGGACCGGGATTTAGAAGAATTGCGGCCCCTGATGGATGAGCTGCTGGCCCATCTGGACGAACATTTTGCGCGCGAGGAAAAGATCATCGCCCGCGTCCAGACGGATGATCTTAGGAACCTTCATCACGAATCCCACGAAGCTGCCCGACGGCAGTTCGCGCAGCTGCGTGACCAGGTTTGGAATGACGCGGAATCTATTGATCCCAAGGAAGTGGTCACCTATCTGCATCAATGGCTGCTTGATCATGTGATCAATCAGGACTTCAAGATGAAGCCGGCTTTGATCGAGGCCGGATTGGCCGAAGGCAGTGGGAGCAACGTTGGATTGCTCGAACGCGTCCTCGACACGATGCGGATCCGCGTACGAATTGCCTTGATCGCCACCCTGCCCATGTTGGCTGTTTTGTTTTTTGCCGGCTCCGCCGTTTGGGACCAGAACCAAATCGTGCGTGAAATGGACAAGGTAACCGAATTGGCCAATATGGCCGGTGGGATCAGTGCGCTGGTGCATGAATTGCAAAAGGAACGCGGCACCTCAGCAGGTTTCCTGGGCAGCGGCGGCGGCGGCCAGTTTCGCGACAAGATGGTGGCACAGCGCAAGAATACCGATGGCCGGATAAAGGCCGCCATGTCGGCGTTGGATCAAGGTAAGCGCCTTGGCCTGGCCGCCAAAGTGGCACCGGCCTTGAAGGACCTGGAACAGCTATCCGCCACCCGCGGGGCGGTTGATGGCCAGAAGCTGACGGTGGCTCAGGAAGTGGCCTACTATTCAGGTTTGAATGGCCGCCTTCTTGGCGTCATCGCAGAGATGACCAAAGTTACTTCGGACGCCAAGCTGGGCAATTCCATCGCCGCCTATGTTAATTTCCTGCAATCCAAGGAACGCGCGGGGATCGAACGGGCCGTGGGAAGCGCCGGTTTTGGCGCCGGAGAATTCAAGCCGGCTGCCTACCAACGTTTTGTTGCCCTGATCGCGCAACAGGATGCGTATTACAAAGTGTTCGAG
>CAYWYB010000161.1:0-11844 GCA_964462145.1 uncultured Rhodospirillaceae bacterium | reverse complement strand
GGTGCCCAGGTTGCGGTAGTCCACCGCACCCGCCGGGGTCACCGCCGCCTGGGTCAACTTGTCCCGCAGTTCGGGCGCCAGGCCAGGCGCGGGAGCCATTTCCACCAGCTTTTGATGGCGCCGCTGGATCGAGCATTCCCGCTCGCCGAGATGGCAAATGGCGCCGCTGCCGTCGCCGATGATCTGAATTTCCACATGCCGGGGCCGTTCCAGCAAGCGTTCGACAAAAACATCGCCGTTACCAAACGCCTGTAGCGCCTCCGCCTGGCACAGCTCCAGCGCCGCCGCCAGGTCACCCTTGTCGTAGATGGCACGCATGCCCCGTCCGCCACCGCCACCGATGGCTTTGATCATGGTGGGGCCATGTTGGTCGAAGAATGCTTCCGCCGCCGCCAGATCCGTCGCACCCTGGCTGCCCGGCAACACCGGCACGCTGTTTTTCTCCGCCAGATCACGGGCCGCCGCCTTGTCGCCAAACATATCCAGGGTTTCCGCGCCAGGACCGACAAAGGCGATGCCCGCCTGACCACAGGCATTGGCGAAATCGGCATTCTCGCTCAAAAAACCATAGCCGGGATGAATGGCGTCGCAGCCCCGTTCCTGGGCAATGGCCAGAACAGCCGCGCCGTCCAGATAAGCCGGGACGCCACGGCCCGGCAGGGCCACGGCCTCGTCCGCCTTGCTGAGATGCAAAGATTCGGCCTCATCCTCGGCATACACCGCCACCGTGGGGAGCCCAAGGTCAGCGGCGGCGCGCAGAATACGGATAGCGATTTCGCCACGATTGGCGACCAGCAGTTTCTCAATACTCATGACGATGGATTTCCTATGCTTCGGGATTTTGCGCTCTACGATAAAGGCGGTTCGGCCAAATGCCAATCGGTCGCCGTCTGATAGGCTGTGCCGGCGCGCAGCAACATGGGCTCCCGCCACCAGGCAGCTTCCATTTGCAGGCCGATGGGCAGGCCGCCCGGATCAAAGCCGCATGGCAGCGAAAGGCCTGGGTTGGCGCCGAAACCGCCGGCGTAGGTGTTGCGGGAGGCATCGCGGGTCGCCTCCAACAATGACTTATCTTCCTCGATGGGCGGCGGCGGTGAAGGCGTGGTGGGCGAGATCAGGATATCGATGTCCTGGTACAAGGCCGCCAAGGTGCGCTGCCAGGCCTCCCGGGCGCGGCAGGCATTGGCGTAATCCACGCCGCTGAAACTCCGGCCCACCAGCATGCGCTCCAGCACCGAGGCTGAGAAAAGCTCCGGATGATTGTCCAGGCGATCTGCGTGATAGGCGCAGGCATCCGAATAGATCTGAATGGTGGCCCATTGGTGGGCGCTCTCGGCGCCATCCACATCGACCTCGACGATTTTCGCGCCCTGGGCTTCAAGGACACGGGCCGCCACCATGACGGCCTCGGCGATACCATCGGCGCAATCGAGGAAGTAGTGATTGCGCGGAATACCAAGGCGCAGACCGGCCACGCCGTCATGCAGGCTGGGCAGGAAATTGCCCAGATCCGGCGCCGATGTGGGCGCCGAGCCGGGTTCTTCACGGGCCGTGACGGCCAGGATACGGGCAAGATCTTCCACCCGGCGGGCCATGGGGCCGATGGTGTCGTAGCCGGAACTAACCGGGGTGGAGCCATGATTGGGCACCCGGCCATGGGTGGGGCGCAGGCCGGCGATGCCGTTCATGGCGGCGGGCAGGCGAACCGAACCGCCGGTATCGGTGCCCAATGCCCCCCGCGCCATGCCGGCGGCGACCACGGCGCCGGAACCTCCCGAGGAGCCGCCGGGCACCTTTGTTTGGTCCCAGGGATTGCGGCACTGGCCGCTGACCGGATTGTCGGAGCGGATGCCAAAGGCCAGTTCCTGCATGGTGGCCTTACCGACGATCACCGCGCCGGCGGCTTTCAGGCGTTGCACCACGAAGGCATCATGGTTCGGCACCACATCCTTGAAATGCAGCGAGCCCGACGTGGTCCGCACCCCGGCGGTCTGGATATTGTCCTTGATGGCGAATGTCATGCCATGCAGCAGGCCCAGCCAGCCTCCCGCTGCCGCGGCCTTGTCGGCGGCGTCCGCCGCTTCGCGGGCCTGCTCGGCGGTCACCGTGATCATGCCGTTGATGGCACCGTCATGAGCCTCGATGGCGGCCAGGGCGGCCTCGAGATTGTCGCGGGCGCTAATGGGCATCAAGGTCCTCATTCCGTGTGTTGGCGGCTTGAAATGCGGGCCGGGCATAGGCGCGGTCGCGATAGGCCCGGCAGGAGGCGGGCAATTCGACCTCGTAGCGCTCGGCGAAATCGATGGTGGTGGCGAGCAAAATATCGGCGGCGGAGATTTTTTCGCCAAAAATATAGGGATCAAACTTGGCCACGGCGGGCGCCACGGCATTAATCTGTTTCAGGCAGTATTCCGCCGCCGAGGCCACGGCCACCGGCGCCTCGCCGTAAATCTCGGGCAGGAACTTATGCCGGCGGATCAGGTACAGAGAATGGGCGTCCAACTCCATCATGGCAAAATAGCTCCATTCGTCCCCCCGCGCCTTTTCTGCCGCTGTCGCGGGCAAAAACACGTCCTTGCCGGCGCCATAGGCATTGAACAGATAATTCACGATGGCCGGGCTTTCCGTCAGGGTGAATTCGCCGTCCTGCAAACAGGGGATTTTCTGTTTTGGATTGTGCCCGGTGTATTCCGCCGTCAGAGTTTCGCCGCTGCGCGATTGGATCGGGCGGAACTGATAGGACAGGCCCAGTTCCTGCAAGGCCCAGTGCACCCGCAGGGCCCGGAGCGAAATCGCGCCCCAAAGAATAATACCATCACTCATTGTTCCCAGCCCTCCTTCAGGAAACCGTCGACGGCCCGTTGCAGGGCGCCGCGCTGGTTCTCGATCAACATGGAATGCGTGGCGCCGCCAATCATGACGTAGCGCCGTTCAATATCGTTCGATAAAAGCTCGAACGCGGCACGGCCGTGCTCCGGCCTGGTCTCCCGGTCCCATTCGCCGACCACGATCATGGTTGGCGCGGTTATCAGGGCGGGATCATAGGGCGGCACGCCGCTTTGCAGGCGTTCCTGAACATCCTTGACCACGCCGGCGGGGGCGCGGGCCTGGGGCGGATCATTGCGGGCGGCTTCCGGGTCCGAGGCCAGGAACGCCTCGGCCCAGGCCGCCATATGCGCCGGGCTGGCGATACTGGCAATCTGGCCGTCGTCCAGCTCCCTGCACCAACGGGCGATCGCCGCTTCCGCATCCACCATGCGGTAGGCACCGGGCATCTGGCCCGTGGATATGGCCCCGCCCGTGCCCATCCAGGCGCAGCCATAGAGAACGAGGCGCTCTACTTTCTCCGGCTGTTGGCCCGCATATGTGCCGCCGATCAAGGTGCCCCAGGAATAACCGATTAGGGCCAGGCGCGGCAGGCTCCGTTGTTCAAGAATGAAGTCGATGACTTTCGTGACATCGGCCACCGCATCATCGGTATCAACCACGGGCGGATTATCGCCGGCGGGTACGGACATCTCGGGTGGGCGGTCGGATGCGCCATAGCCCAGCAGATCGACGCACCAGACATCGAAGCCGGCCCTGGCCATGACATCCATCCAGGATTCGCCGTCGATGGCATAGTCGAAGGTTATGGTCGATGGATAGGTCGCGCCATGCACGAACAGCACCGTTTCCGCCGGCGAATAATCTCCGCGGCCCGCCAGATGCTTGTTGCGCACGAAGACCGACAATCCGGCCTGGCTACTTTCGACCTTATGATCGGTGATGGTGAGATCGGACATGGGGGTTACTCCGGAAATAGCACTAATGGATCGTCCAGCCGCCGTCGACCAACAGCGAGGTGCCGGTGATCATGGAGGCGGCGGGTGAGGCCAGGAACAGCACGGCGGCGGCAACATCGCCGATTTGGCCCAGGCGCGGCAGCTTGATCTTGCCCTCCACATAATCGCGGAAATCTTTTTGGGCCAGACCGGCCTGAGTCATGGGGGTTTCAACGAAGGTCGGCGCCACGGCGTTGACGCGGATGCTCTGTTCCGCCAGCTCGAAGGCCATGGCCTTGGTCAGGCCTTCGATGGCGAATTTGGTAGCGGAATAGACGCTGCGGTCGCGCAGGGCGCGATGGCCGGCCTGGGACGACATGTTGATGATGGAACCACCCTGGCCGTTTCTGGCCATCAAGCGCGCGGCGGCCTGGGCCGCGAAAAAGGCGGCCCGCAGGTTCAGGTTCATGACCATGTCGTAGGTCTCGGCATCCACGTCCAAGAACGGCTGCGGCTTATTGGTGCCGGCATTATTCACAAAGATCTGGAAGGGCGGCAGTTTTCCCAACATGGTGGCCAGGTCATCACTGTTGGTGACATCAATGGCCAGGACATGCGCGGTGCGGCCCAGTTTTTGAATATCCTGGGCGACGGCCACCAAGTCATCCTGATTGCGCCCGATCAGGGCTACGTCCGCGCCGGCCCCAGCCAATGCCATTGCGCAGCCTTGCCCCAGACCCTTGGACGCACCCGTGATAACGGCCAGCTGACCGTCCAGGCGAAAGCCCTCTATGGTATCGGCCACCATCAAGTCTGTCCCTGGTCCTGCTTGGCCTTGTGCGCCGCCAGGGCCATCAGGCGGCGGTCGCGCCAATTGCGCCGCTCCGCCAGCTTGTCCGTGGGCAGTTCGGCCCGGCGCTCCTTGTCCACATCGCTGATTAGTTCGTCGCTCCAAGGCTTTGGCTCGGTGCGGGACTTCTGGATCGAATGATACAGCGGCCCCAGCCGTTCGGCATAATCCGCCACCCCGCCCGGCGCGTTCAGATCGATAGTCTCGAACGGCCCCATGAAGGACCAGCGCAGGCCCAGGCCCTCGGATACTGTTTTGTCGATATCCTCGGCCGAGGCATAACCTTCCTCGAACAGATCCCAGGCCTCCCGCAACAAGGCACCTTGCAGACGGTTAAGGATAAAGCCCTCGACCTCGCGGCGCACCAGCACGGGAGACTGGCCGACTTGCGCCATCAGGGCCAGGGCGGCATCGACGCTGCTCTGCGCCGTCCAGGGCGTCGGCACCACTTCGACCACGGGCACCAAATAGGGTGGATTGACCGGATGGGTGACCAGGAAACGCTCCCGGTTCGGCGCATGTTCGGTAAAGGCGGAACCGGGAATGCCGGAGGTGGAGCTGCCGACGACGGCACCGTCATCAAGCAAGGGCCCGATGGCCCTGGAAATCTCCGCCTTTACCTCCGTTTGCTCCAACACGGATTCCTGAATGAAACGCGCGCCTTTGACCGCGTCCTCCAGGTTATCGCAGACCTGAATGCGGGCCAGGATCGCGGCGGGATCGTCCACCAGATCATAGCTTTTCAAATCATCCAGCTGCTGCCCAACCACGGCCTTGAAGCCATCGCGAATAGCGGGCGCTGCATCGTATACGCGGACCTGCTCACCGGCGCGTGCGAAAACGATACTCCAGCCGCCGCCGACCAGACCGGCGCCGACAATACCAATATGACCGGCCATTATGCGGGCTCCACCGCCGTATAGGGCGGCACGTTACGGCCACCATAGCGGCGCACCCGCGCATTGGCCTGTTCCGCATGGCCGGCGAAACCTTCCAGCATGCACAGGCGGGAGCAGTACTCCCCCACGAGGGCGGAGGCTTCATCGGTCAGAACCCTCTGATAGGTGTGGGTCTTGATGAACTTGCCGACCCACAGACCGCCCGTATAGCGCCCGGCGCGTTTGGTTGGCAGGGTATGGTTGGTGCCAATCACCTTGTCACCGTAGGAGACGTTGGTGCGCGGGCCCAAAAACAGCGCGCCGTAGTTGGTCATGTTATCCAGGAAATATTCCGGGTCCCGGGTCATCACCTGAACATGTTCAAAGGCCAGGCGGTCGGCCTCGGCCAGCATCTCCTCGTCGCTGTCACACAGGATTACCGCGCCGTAATTCTCCCAGGACTCACGAGCTATCTCCGCCGTCGGTAGGATCGCCATTTGTCGCTCGACCTCGGCCATGGTGTCCCTGGCCAGGGCTTCCGATGTGGTCAGCAACACCGCCGGCGAGGTCGGGCCATGTTCGGCCTGGCCCAGCAAGTCGATGGCGCAAAGCTCTCCATCTGTGGTGTCATCAGCGATGATCAGGGTTTCGGTTGGCCCGGCGAAAAGATCAATACCGACCCGGCCATACAATTGCCGCTTGGCCTCGGCCACGAACATGTTGCCCGGCCCCACCAGCATATCGACGCCTTGGACACTTTCGGTACCCAGGGCCATGGTGGCGACGGCCTGAATGCCGCCCAGGACCAAAATCTCGTCGGCCCCGCCCATGTGCATGGCGGCAACGATGGCCGGATGCGGCGCGCCGCCTTGCGGCGGCGCCGAGGCAATAATACGGGGCACGCCGGCGACCTTGGCCGTTACCACGGACATATGGGCCGAGGCGACCATGGGATACTTGCCGCCCGGTACGTAGCAACCGACGGAATTGACCGGGATATTCTTGTGACCCAAGACCACGCCAGGCATGGTTTCCACTTCCACGTCCCGCAAGGCATCCTTTTGATGCTGGGCGAAGTTGCGCACCTGTTCCTGGGCAAAGCGGATATCGTCCAGGTCGCGCTTGGCGACCTTGGCCATGGCGGCCTCGATCTCGGCTTCGGAGAGGGTGAAGCTTTCCGGGTTCCAGTTATCGAATTTTTCTGACAATTCGCAGACGGCAGCATCGCCACGGTCCTGGATATCCGCCAGAATAGCTTCGACCTGGGCCCGCACCTTGGCGTCGGCCTCATCAACTTCGGCCTGGCCAAGCCCTTGTTTTAGATATTTCGCCATTTTCGTCTCTCCTGATTTCACCTTTGCCGGCAACCCTACCCCATCCTTTCCGACAATCGAAATATTATGCTATGGAGGCGGCGGCCATCGGGTTTTTGGGGTTCTTTTGTGGGGTAAGTGAGTAATGAATGGGCAAATAAAGCGTTCGCCGAGGATCGCCGTGATCGGCGCCGGCATGTCAGGCATTCTGACCGCCATCAAGTTGCAGGAAGCCGGCATCACGGATTTCACCATCTATGAAAAGGCGGGCCGCCTGGGCGGCACCTGGCGCGACAACACCTATCCCGGCCTCTGTTGCGATGTGCCCTCGCACATGTACCGCTATTCCTTCGAGCCGAACGCGGAATGGAGCCACCGCTTTTCCCCCGGCGCCGAAATCCAGGCCTATTTCGAAGGCGTGGCGAAAAAATACAACGTCGAAAACTTCATCAAATACAGCAGCGAGATAACCCGGGCCCGCTATGAAAACGGCAAGTGGCATCTGGAATGCGGCGAAGAAACACTGGACGTAGCCGATATCATCATCTCCGCCGCCGGCGTGCTGCACCATCCGGTCTATCCCGATATCGACGGCGTGGATGATTTCGCCGGTGCGGTCTTTCATTCCGCCCGCTGGAATCACGACGCGCCCCTGGATGGCAAGCGCATTGGCATCATCGGCACAGGCTCCACCGCCGTGCAAATCACCGATGACCTAATCGACAAGGTATCGCATCTGTCCCTTTTTCAACGCACGGCGCAATGGATCTTCCCACAGGAAAACCCGGCCTTCACCGAGCAGGAAAAGCAGGTTTTCCGTGATCAGCCGGAGGCCATGGACGAGCTGCATGCCTCCCTGACCCGCCTGTTCGCCGATACCTTTGGCCGGGCGGTGATCGGCGACAAGGAGCAGATGAAGCGGGTGGAGGACACCTGCCGTGCCAACCTGGAAGACAACGTCCACGATCCCGAATTGCGCGCCAAGTTGACCCCGGACTATCAGGCGGCCTGCAAGCGCCTGATCATATCACCGGGCTTTTACCAGGCGATCCAGCAACCAAACGCCGAACTGGTCACCGAGCCTATCGAACGGGTCGAGGCCGGCGGCGTACGGACCAAGGATGGCCGTTTGCATGAGCTGGATGTGCTGGTTCTGGCCACGGGCTTTGACGGCCACAGCTTCATGCGGCCCATGGATCTGATCGGCCGGGACGGCGTCGATCTGAAGGATGTCTGGGCTGAGACGACCCAGGCGCACCGCTCCATTTCGTTGCCGGGCTTTCCCAATTATTTCATGTTGGTAGGCCCGAACAGTCCGATCGGCAATTTCTCGCTGATCGATATTTCGGAACGGCAGCTGAGCTATATCATGCAGCTGATCGAATTGTGGCGCGGGGGAGAAGTCAACGAAATCTCCGCCAAACAGGATGCCGCCGACCGCTTCAATGCCGCGATCAAGGATGCCATGGGCGATACGGTCTGGGTCACGGGCTGTCAAAGCTGGTATCTGGACAAGAACGGCAACCCGGCCATGTGGCCCTTTACCTATGACAAATTCCTCGACGACATGGCGGCGCCTGATCTGGAGGAATACGAGCTAGTGCCCTGATCCGTCGATTGCGTTATGATCGAGTTTAACCATTCACAATGAGAAGCTGATCGCCATGCCTTCCTTCGATGTCGTCTCGCGCACGGAAATACCCGAAGTCGATAACGCCATTCAGGGCGCCATGCGGGAGATCTCAACCCGCTTTGACTTCAAGGGCAGCCAATGCACCATTGAGCGCACGGAAGAGGTGGTAACCCTGCGGGCCGATGACGAGTTGAAACTGAAACAGATGCAGGAATTGCTGCGCGGCTATCTGGCCAAGCGCAAGGTGGATCACAACGCCTTTGATTTTCAGGAGCCCGAGAAAGCAGCCGGCAACACCATCCGCCAGACGGTGGCGATCAAGCAGGGCATCGAACGCGATCTGGCGCAAAAAGTCGTCAAGGCGGTCAAGGCCGCCAAGCTGAAGAAGGTTCAGGTCGCCATTCAGGGTGACGAGCTGCGCGTCACAGGCAAAAAGCGCGATGACCTACAAGCCGCCATTGCCCTGATCAAGGATATGAAGCTGGAGCAGCCCCTGCAATATGTGAATTTCCGCGATTGATTAATATGGGGACACAATACTTAATTCATTCGAATTAAGTATTGTGTCCCCATATTAAAGCCCTATCAAAAATTAGCTGGCGGTGTCCTTGAAGCTATCCCGCTCCGATACCTTGGCGAAATAGGCTTGCAGGTTGGGGCAGTTCGCCATGTTTTCCTGGCCCTCGGGGAACATCTGCACCGCCGCCAGGATCGGCATCAGAAAACAATCGGCCATGGTGAAGCTGTCGCCGCCCAGATAGCCGTCCGCCACGGAAGCTTCCAAAAAGGCGAACATTTTCGGCAGGCGCTTGACGGTCTGGTCGATCACATCGCGCACCACGTTGCCGTCCTTGTCCTTGTGGAAGGCGTATTCGACCACATAACGGCGCATCAGCATCTGATCGACGGAGGTAATCACCGTGGCGATCCAACGGTTGACGGGCGCGGCTGCTTTGGGATCGGTTGGCACCAGTGCCGGGCCGTCGAACGCCGTATCGATATAGCGGGCGATGGCCGAGGATTCGACCAGGTCCAGGCCGTCATGGCGCATCACCGGGATCAGGCCCAGGGGATTGATGGCCTTGACCTCATCGGAATGGGGCATGGCGGGAGTATGCTCGTAAGGCACGCCCTTTTCCTGGGCCACCATGCGGACCGTGCGCACGAAGTTAGAGCGGGGAAAGCCGATAATTTCCAAAGCCATGTGTTCTCTCCATAAGCATTACTTGTTTGAATTCGTTACCGCCAAACTACGGCTGAAGCATGGGTTCTGGCAAGGCCGCAGGACATATGGCATTAAATCTCCGCACCCTTCATCAGGATCGCCCGCATGGCGGCATTGGCATTTTCGCGGAATGCCATGGCTTCTGGGTGCATATCGGCCTGGGGCCGGGGCACTGGATCGAAATGATTATAGCGGTCCTCGCCCCGCACCAGTAACGAGGTGGTGCGCCCGCCGATCTGCTTGCAATAGGTCGGGATATAGCGGATCACGAAACCGTGGCGCGGCAGGTCGCTCCGATTGACCTCGGAGCCATGCACGATCAGGACATCATGCAGGGACATCTCGCCCGGTTGCAGGATCAGATCAACCGCCTCGTCATCATCCACAGCCACATCCAACACCTGGCCGCGGCTCAACAGGTTTTCCGCCACGTAAGTATCGCTATGCCCCAGTTGCCCCTGGTTATGAGTGCCGGGCACAACGCGCATGCAGCCGCTTTCCGGGGTGCTGGGGGTAAGCGCGACCCAAGCGGTAATGATATCGGCGGGTTCAAGGCCCCAGTATGTAAGGTCCTGATGCCAGGATACGAAGCTGGGGTCGTGGGCCGGTTTGGAAAAGAACGCCGCCGACCAGCACAGGATATCCGGGCCCAGCACCTCTTCCACCCGATCCAGGATCGCCGGGCTACAGACCAGATCAAACAGATCGGGAAAGATATGATGCGCGTTGGAACCCAACAGGCCCTTGGCCTCGGCGCCATGTTTGTCATAGATTCCGGCGATTTTCTCGGCCAGTTGCCCGGCCTCCGCCTCCGACATCACCCGGATCGGGCTAAGATAACCTTGCGCCTGATAGACTTCACCCAGCGCCGCACCAACCGTCATGGATTCCGACATATCCCCACGTCCCCACTATTCCCCTGAAACTTACTGGCGGCATGATAGTGGCCCCATCGCACATCTGCAAACTCCCGGCCAGGGCAACCGAAAGCGGCGCTGGATTAACTGACAGTTGACAGCCCGCGCGCCTGGACGGCTAAATTAAGCTGCAATGCGCCCTTTTCAGTACCATTTGTGCCAATCGCACCAATTGTTTTTTTGGGGAGTCACACGATGAACATCATGCCCAATTCCGCCGCCGCACGGGATGTCGCCTATTACATCCACCCTCAGACCAACCTGCGCCGTCACGCCGAAGTCGGCCCCGCCATCATCTCTCACGGTGACGGCGTCTATGTGGTGGACGAAAACGGTAACCGCTATATGGAGACGGTGGCTGGCCTGTGGTGCGCCGCCCTGGGCTTTTCCGCCAACGAACGCATTGCCAAGGTGGCCTACGAGCAGATGCTCAAACTGGGCTATTACCACACCTACCGCCACACGGCGCACGAAAGCAGCATCGATCTGGCCGAGAAGCTGATCCAACTGGCGCCCGTGCCCATGTCCAAGGTATTGTTCCAATGTTCCGGTTCGGAAGCCAACGACACGGCGGTGAAGCTGGCCTGGTATTATCAGGCGGCCATGGGCCGGCCAGAGAAGAACAAGATCATCGGCCGGGAACGCGGTTATCACGGCAGCACCATCGCCGCTGTCTCGGTCTCGGGCAAGCCGGACATGCACGCCGATTTCGCCCTGCCCTTGCCCATGATGCGGCATACGGAATATCCGCATTACTATCGCGGCCACCACGATGGGGAGTCAGAGGAGGACTTCGCCACCCGCATGGCCCAGGCCCTGGAAGACCTGATCCTGGCCGAGGGGCCGGACACTGTGGCTGCATTTTTCGCCGAGCCGGTGATGGCGGCGGGCGGTGCCATCGTGCCGCCGAAAACCTATTTTGCCAAAATGCAGGCGGTGTTGAAAAAGTACGACGTGCTGTTCATCGCCGACGAGGTTGTCTGCGGCTTCGGCCGCACGGGCAATTGGTGGGGCAGCCAGACCTTTGATTTACAGCCCGACATGATTTCCTGCGCCAAGGCATTGTCGGCTGCCTATCAGCCGATCTCGGCCCTGATGCTGAACGACAAGATGCATCAGGCCATGCTGGCGCAAAGCGACAAGCTGGGTGCGTTCGCCCATGGCTACACCCATGCGGGCCATCCCGTTACCACCGCCGTGGCCCTGGAAGTCATCAAGATCTACGAGGAAATGGATATCGTCGAACGGGCGCAGCGGATTGGCG
>CAYWYB010000160.1:0-11849 GCA_964462145.1 uncultured Rhodospirillaceae bacterium | reverse complement strand
CAACGCCGGCGCCAACCACTGTCCATTTATAAGCCGCGATAAACGGCAGGATGCGTTTCAGGCCGCCGACACCCCGGCGTTCCTCCCGCTCGCTTTGGGAGCCGTCATTCCGCAATCCGTAATACCCCTTTTTCCGCCCGATATGTTGTTGCCGCGCCGCGCTGGGGTATAGCAATTGCATGGCCGTCCCACAACAACGGGCTCTTGCGCTGCGCCACCGCTTTCGTTATACACCCTCGGCAGTTTACGGAGCAGGACGATGAAAAAAGATATCCATCCCGATTACCATGAGATCACCGTGGTTCTGACCGACGGGCAAGAGTTCAAGACCCGTTCGACCTATGGCGAGCCCGGTGCGGTTTTGAAGCTGGATATCGACCCAAGCACCCATCCTGCCTGGACCGGTGGTCCGCAGCGTGTGCTGGATACCGGCCGCGTGGCCAAATTCCGCAACAAGTTCAAAGGCTTCGGCCTGGACTAGGCCTGGGGCCACGTCTCCCGCCGTCGAATATTCTGGGCATCTCCTTCCTACTCGCCATGGGCCGATTTTGCTTGGGCCACGGCGGGCGATAATTGCCCACATGCTCTAGCAAGCCCCTGAAGAACTCAGCGATTTTTTGATTCTCGGAAAGTGTCGGCGTCGGGGCAAGGCCATTTTGGCTTCGAAGCTGCGCTTCTCGCCGTTTTCGGTTGGGTTTTGGCGGTTGTTCTAACGCACAGCCCTGAACGGCGTCAGATGGCGGTTGATATTGGTTGTCATGACCCGGTTGAAATCGCCGGCCGCGCCTTCGATAAAGCGGTAGAGGGCATCGTCACGGGCATTCATGCTGACCGCCTCGGGCATGGTGCGATGGCGGCTCGCCGTTGCCGTGGCAAAACCCTTGCCCAGACCGGCGGCGGTTTCAACCTCCAACCGGGCCTCCAGCCGGGCATCATAGCGGGCCGCCTGATCCAGGGTGAAGGCCGCTTTCAGACCTTTCTTCTTGGCCAGGGCCTCTGCCTTCACCGAGGCCTCAACAATGATGAAGGTCGCCCGGCCGCTGCTGCCCACGGCGCGCAGCCGGTCATTGGCCCAATTGCGCATGGCCTTGGCCGGAGCCAGGGGGATCTCGTGCTCAACATGGGGCCGCTGTAGGGGCGCGCGGTATTTCTCGACAATGTCGATTTGTGCCACGTTCAGCTCTATCAACGGCAGATGATTGAAGCGCAGTTCAGGGTAGCTGACTTCGGGCAACGGGCTCTCACAAGCGGCCAGCAACAGGCACAGCCCGGGCAGAGCAACTAGAAAACGCGGCAGTCTCATCTCTTAAGGCCCTTAGCTCGATGTAACGAATTGTTCCAGTGCGAATGTGTAGGAAGCATTGCAGAATTCACAGGTGACGATCAATTGATTATCCACCGCCAGGTCCGGCAATTCGGTTTCGGGCAGTTGCCGCAGGATTCTTTCCGCCCGCTCGGATGAGCAGCGGCAGCCGGGTTGCAGGGTGGTGGGTTCGAAAATGCGGACGCCGTCCTCGTGAAACAGACGGTAGAGAAGATCGTCGCCGGGCAGGTTCGGATCGGTCAATTCGCTATCCCTGGCGCTGGCCAGCATGGTCACAACTCGGCGCCAATCGTCTTCGGATACCTCGTCCCGCTCTACCTCGACACCACGGGCCAGCAGGCTGGGATCGCCCTCGGGCAGACGCTGCAGCATAATGGCGCCGCCGCGCCAGGGCCCGTCCTCCGAAACCCTGGCGCAGGCCAGGGCGATCGCCGTTTCGATCTGTTCGGATTCGCGAAAATAATTGTGGGCGCAGTCGGCCAGGCTATGGCCTTCCAACGCCACGATGCCCTGATAACGGTCGGTATCGGCGCCCTGATCGACGGTGAAGGCGATATGGCCCGCGCCTTGCAAGCGCGGTATCGATGGCGCCGTGCTGGCATCGATGCCGTCCACCGCGTCCGCGTCGAATTGTGCATAGCCGCGCAGATCACCTGGCGATTTGAAGTCCGCGACCAAGGTGGATATGGGGCCGTCGCCCTTGGTTTGCAGGGTGAAGATACCATCGAATTTCAAGGCGCCGGCCAGGACACAGGACAGCGCCACCGCTTCGCCCAACAGATTTGCCACCAAATCGGGATAGTCGTGACGGTGCAATATCTGGTCCAGAGCCGGGCCCAGCCGAACCAGGCGGCCGCGCACGCCGACGCCTTCAATTTGGAAGGGTCGGATCAGGTCGTCCGGCGCGGCGCTCAACACTTTATCCCAGGCACCAGGTCAAGATGCCCTTTTGGGCGTGCAGGCGGTTCTCCGCTTCATCCCAGACCAGCGAGCGGGGGCCGTCGATAACCTCCGCCGTGACTTCCTCGCCGCGATGGGCCGGCAGGCAGTGCATGAAGACCGCATCCGCCTTGGCCTGTGCCATCAACCGTTCATTCACCTGATAGGGCGCCAGCATATTGTGGCGGTCCGATTTCTGGTCGTCGTGCATCGAAACCCAGGCATCAGAGACGATGCAGTCGGCGCCGTTAACCGCGTCTTCCGCCGACTCGGTCACGGTGATGGTAGCGCCATTGTTGCGGGCCCAATTGACCGCGCTTTCCGATGGGCTAAGCGCTTGCGGGCAGGCCAGTCGCATCTCGTAACCAAACTGCGCGGCGCCGTGGATCCATGAGGTGGCGACGTTGTTGCCGTCGCCGGCCCAGGTCACGATCTGTCCCTTGGCGCCACCGCGATGCTCTTCCAGGGTCATCACATCGGCCATCAGCTGGCAGGGGTGGGAGGCGTCGGTCAGGCCGTTAATGACCGGCACCGTGGCGTATTCCACTAATTCATCCAGCATTTCGTGGGATTTGGTGCGCAGCATGATGGCGTCCACGTAACGGGACAATACCCGCGCCGTATCGGCCATGGTTTCGCCGCGGTCCAATTGCAGATCGTCGGAATTGAGGACGATGGTTTCGCCGCCCAGTTGCCGCATGCCCACATCAAAGGATACCCGGGTCCGGGTCGACGGCTGGATGAATACCATGGCCAGCACCTTGCCGGCCAAGGGTTGATCGCTGTCGATATTGCCTTTTGGCTGGCCGGCACGGGCATTCTTGCGCGCCTTGGCGCTGTCAAGAATGCCACGCAGTTCGGCACTGTCAATCTGGTCGATGTCCAGAAAGTGACGTGGTGTGTTCCCCGATTGCGTCACTGGCCCAGTTCCCGGCACACGTCTTCCAGGGCGGTGATGGCCTCGTCGATATGGCTTTCCTCGATATTCAGGGGCGGCAGCATGCGCAGCACATTGTCGCCAGCCGGGGGGACCAGAACGCCCTTGCCCCGCATCGCCGTGACCAGATCCATGTTGGGGAACTTGCATTTGATACCCAGCAACAGGCCGCGCCCACGGACATCCTCGATCACCGCATCGTTGCGCTGACAGACGTCTTCAAGGCGCGAACGCAACAGATCGCCCAGGCGTTCCACGTTATCCATGAAGCCGTCTTCCAGAATGACATCCAACACGGCATTGCCGGCGGCGGCGGCCAATGGATTGCCGCCATAGGTGGAGCCATGGGTGCCGGCGACCATGCCCTTGGCGGCGTCCGCCGTTGCCATGCAGGCGCCAATGGGGAAACCGCCGCCGATGCCCTTGCCCAGGGTAACGACATCGGCGCTGACGCCGGACCATTCGTGGGCCAACAGCTTGCCGGTCCGGCCCATGCCTGTTTGTACTTCATCGACGATCAGCAGCAGGCCGTTGTCATCGCATACCTGGCGCAGCTTCTGCATCACCGCGTCCTCGACCACCATCACGCCGCCCTCGGCCTGCACCGGTTCGATCATGATTGCCGCCGTCTGCGGGCCAATCGCTGCCTGCAAGGCTTCGAAATCGCCGACCGCCACGTGATCGAAGCCGTCAACCTTGGGGCCGAAGCCGTCGAGGATCTTTTCCGTACCGGTCGCGGCGATGGTCGCCAGGGTGCGGCCATGGAAGCAATCATCGAAGGTGATGATGCGATAGCGTTCCGGGTTGCCGTTTACATGATGATAACGGCGGGCCATCTTGATGGCGCATTCATTTGCCTCGGCGCCGGAATTGCAGAAAAATACCGTATCGGCAAAGCTGTTGGCTACCAGACGCTCGGCCAGACGCTCCTGTCCCGGAATATTGTACAGGTTCGATGTATGCATCAATGTGGCGGCCTGCTTCTGGATCGCCTCAACGATATGGGGGTGGCTGTGGCCCAGGCACAACACCGCCAAACCGGTGGCAAAGTCGAGATACTTGCCTCCCTTGGTGTCGTACATATAGGCGCCTTCGCCCCGTTCAAATGCGATATCAATTCTGCCATAGGTCGGCATGACAGCTGCGGTCATGACGGCGCCCTCCTGCATTATACTGCGGCGGCCGATGCCGCCTGGGAAAGGGGCCGGATTATCTATGCAATCGCCCGAGTGTCAATCCACCATTATGGGCGGCATTGCGAATCTGCCGATTTACTCCAGTCCGGAGTCGGGCGAAATGCCGAAATGCGCCCAGCGCTGACGCCCGCCTTCGATATCGAGATAGTTCAGCAGCGCCGATACCGGACGGTTGTCGAACGCCGTGCCGGTACCCGACATCAGGGCCTTGGCGGCCTCGTCAAACGTCATGCCGGGACGATAGGCCCGTGCGCTGACCATGCCGACGAAGGCATTGGCCACGGCGACAATACGGGCGGTGGGCAGAATATCCTCGGCCTCTAGATTGGCGGGCTGACCGGTGCCGTCCCAACGTTCCTGGAGCTGCCTGATGGTATCGGCCACCGGTCCATCGAATTCCACGCCTTCAATCAAATCCGCGCTGGTGAGGATCGACTCGCGGACCATGTTCAGTTCCGTATCGGTTAGTTTATCGGTCTTGACCAAAACTTCGCGCGGCACCGTGACCTTGCCCAGGTTCATCAAGGCGCCGGCGATGTCGCAGGTTTCCACCGCCGCCTCGTCCAGATGCATGGCCTCGGCAATGGCCGAGGCGACCTCGGCCACGCGCGCGGAATGATGGGCCGAGAACGGATCGCGGCGATCCACTACCGCGACACAGGTTTGCACCAATTCACGCAGGATGCGGGACCGGCGTTCCCGCTCGTCGACCAGGTCGGTCATGTCTTCTTGAATCATCAAAACACCGGAGATATCGGCGCCGTCGGCGCGCAAGGGAATATGGTCGGATTTTACCACGCGCCGTCCCTCGGCGCGGTTTTCCACCCGCCATTCGGTTAACGGCTGACCTTTCTCGGCGACCTGCTCGTTGGCGCGCTGCAATTGTTTCGCCTTATCCACGCCCATGGCGCTTGGCAATGTCTTGCCGACCAATTCGGTTGCCACCATGCCGGTTTCTTCGCTGGCCTTGGAATTGGCGAACATGATCTGGCCCTTGCCGTCGACCGCGGCGATGGCGGTGGGCTGGCTGTCGGTAACGACGCGCAGGAAGTCGCTGACATTTTGCAATTGCGCGTTCGATTGCCGCAGCCCTTCCGCCGCCGCCGCCACGCGCACGGACGAGCCATGGCGCCAGACCGCTAATATGATCGCCGTCACCGCGGCAATCACCAGCCACAGGCCAATCAGCAATATTGTTTGCCGGCGGTCCGATGCGGCCAGGGCCTCCTGCCGTTCAACGCTGCGGATCAAGGCCCAGGGCAGGCCCTGGATGCCCCGGCTGGTCGCCAGGACCTCGATGCCCTGGTAATTGCTGAAGATGCCGAAGCCGCCTGTCCGCGCAAGCAGGCTGGCCGCCGCCAAACGGCTGGTATCAAGCGCCAGCGCCCGTTTCAGCGGCGGCGTGCCGTCCGCCAGTGGCGATAGATATTCCACCGTGGCGCCGTTTTTCCGCACCAGATAAGTTTGCCCACTGTTCAAGGTTTCGCCCGGCTGCGCCAGGTGTTGGAACAAGTCGTCATCAACCAGGCGGATGCCCAGAACGGCGCCAACCTGGTCCGCCGCGCTGTTTTCACCCTGCACGGCGAAAATCGGTTGCAGGAATGCCATGGTCGCCTGGCCCGAGGCGCCCGTAAACAGATCAAGCACGCCGCGTCCGCCCTGTTTTGTGCCGTGCACGAAATCCTGCAAACGGCTATCCAGGGCGGGCGTCCCGGGCGTGGTCACCAGGATCTCGCCCTGCCTGTTCAGCAATGCCAGACCGGCAACTCCGACCCTGCTGACATTGGCCTGTACATCGGCGCCCTGAACCGGCGCGCTGAAGCCGGACCGGTCAGCGGTAAGTATCAACAGGTTGGCAAGATATTCCGCCTGTGCGGATTGATCCGTCACCGCCGCCGGCTGGCCGTTGCCAAGGGATAATTCCGTCAGGTAAAGCTGCAGGGACAAATTGTCGGCCAGTCCCGATAAAGTGGCGAACTGGCGGTCGTGCCATTCGCGCACCGCCTGGGCCCGGGAGGCCGCGACAATGCCAAGGCGAACCTGCCACTGTTGCAGATCACGCTCGCCCTCGGCCGCGACGAACCGATGTACGGCCACCATGCCCAAGACCGCGGCCAACAGTAATGCAGCGCCGGCCAAGACGACGTTGCGATTAACCTTGCCCACTATTCCGCTTTCATCGCTATCAATGTTGCTCATCCAAAGCCCCAACCATTTGTCGCTGCAATGGCACCCGAAAATGGTAAACAAATCAGTATACTTTCGGGCGAAAATCCATTCTTACTGCGCTTTCAGCGCCCGCATTCCGGCGGCATTCCCTTTCCTTCGTTTCTGATCAGGAAAATACCACGATGCAAATTCCGCTGATGGCAATCGCATCGGCGCTCGTCATTCATATCCTTTGGGGCGGCAATCCGGTTGCCGTGAAGCTGGGCCTGGTTGCTTTCCCGCCGTTGTGGAGTGCCTTCATCCGCTTCGCCATCGGGGCATTATGTATAGCTGGCTGGGCCTACATCAACAAAATTCGTATCTGGCCGGAGCGGCGGGAATGGTGGGGCCTGTTCACAGTCGCGCTGATTTTCACGCTGCAAATTTCCATGATGAACCTAGGGATCAACCTGACCAGCGGCGCCTCGGCCGCCGTGATGACGGCTACTTTTCCGCTGTTCGCGGGAATCTTCGCGCATTTCATGATCGCGGGCGACCGTTTGACAGTCGGCAAGGTAGCGGGCCTGTTGACCGCGTTTCTTGGCGTTGGCGTGGTGCTGACGGGGGGCGAAATTCCGCAGGAAATTTCCAGCGCCGATATAGGGGATCTGATTATCCTGGCCAGCACGGTTCTGTTGGGCGGGCGCATGATCTGGACCGCACGCCTGGTCAGCAATGTGGACCCAACGCGGCTGGTTTTTTGGATGATGCTGCTGTCCTTGGGGGTGTTCGCCGCCGGCGCGGTAATGTGGGAAGAGATACGTTGGCAGCAGGTGGGCTGGCTGCCGATTGGCGCCCTGGCCTATCAGGGCGTGGTGATCGCCGGCCTTGGCTTCATGGTCAATACCTGGTTGATGAAGCGCTATAGCCCGTCGGTGATAATCAGCTTTGGCTTCATCTCGCCAATATCCGGGGTTCTCTTAAGTGCGCTTTTGTTAGGCGATGTCCTGACCTGGGATCTTGCCGCCGGCACCACCCTTGTGGGCATTGGCCTGATAATTCTGGCGCGCCGGGCCCGCGCGCGTCCGGAAAACTAGCGCGTTGGCGACACTCGCGGCATAATCGGCGTAAGGAGAAATCAAGTATGAATGCCAAGCCGGAAATTTGTTACAGCGCCTGTCCCCATGACTGCCCCTCGACCTGTGCGCTGGAGGTCGAGAAACTGGATGCCCGGACCATTGGCCGGGTACGCGGTGCCGGGGACAACGGCTATACCGCCGGCGTGGTCTGCGGCAAGGTCGCGCGCTATGCCGAGCGTATCCATCATCCCGACCGCCTGATGCAGCCGTTACGCCGCGTTGGTCCAAAGGGCTCCGGTGAATTCGCCCCCATCGCATGGGATGAGGCCCTGGACGAGGTGGCGGAGGCGCTGCTTCTGGCGGAACAAAAACATGGCTCCGAAACGGTCTGGCCGTATTTCTATGCCGGCACCATGGGCATGGTAATGCGCGACGGTATTCATCGTCTGCGGCACGCCAAGAAGTATTCAGGCATGTACGCCACCATTTGCGTAATCTCGGCCTGGAATGGCTTCATCGCCGGCACCGGGCGTCTGGCGGGCGCCGATCCGCGCGAGATGGCCAAGGCCGATTGTCTGGTGATCTGGGGCACCAATCCGGTCAACACCCAGATCAATGTGATGACCCACGCCACCAGAGCCCGCAGATCCGGGGCGAAAATCGTTCATATCGATACTTACCGTAACGGCACGGCGGAACAGGCGGATCTGTTCCTGTGCGTCCGTCCCGGCACTGATGGTGCCCTGGCCTGTGCGGTGATGCATATTCTGTTCCGGGATGGCCTGGCAAACCGCGAATATCTGGAGAAATACACCGATTGCCCAGCCGCGTTGGAGGCGCATTTGCGCGACAAGACGCCGGCCTGGGCCGAGGCCATTACCGGCGTTCCCGTGGCCGATATCGAGGCCTTCGCCAAACTGGTAGGCGAAACGCCAAAGACCTTCTTTCGTCTCGGCTATGGCTTTTCCCGGCAGCGCAACGGCGTCGTCAACATGCACGCGGCATCCTGCATCGCCGCCGTCACCGGGTCGTGGTTGGAGGAAGGCGGCGGTGCCTTTCACAACAACGGCGCCATCTATCATTGGGACAAAACCTTGATCGAGGGCCTGGATGTCTTGGACCCAGCTATCCGCATATTGGATCAATCGCGCATCGGTCCGGTGCTGGTGGGTGATCGGGATGCCCTGGGCGATGGCCCGCCCGTAAGCGCATTGTTTGTCCAGAACACCAATCCCATGCGTGTCGCGCCGGAGCATAATCTGGTCCGCCAAGGCTTCGCCCGCGATGACCTGTTCACCTGCGTGCACGAACAGTTCATGACGGAAACCGCGCAGGTGGCGGATATCGTGCTGCCCGCGACCATGTTTCTCGAACATGACGATGTCTATCAGGGCGGCGGTCACCAATATATCACCCTGGGCCCAAAGGTGGTCGAGGCGCCTGGCGAATGCCGCTCCAACCATGATGTCATCAATGGCCTGGCCAAGCGCCTGGGGGCCGAACACCCTGGTTTCGAAATGACGCCTTTGGAGTTGATTGATGCGACCCTAGAGGCATCGGGCTGGGGCGGTGCCGAGAGTTTGCGGCAAAATCGCTGGACCGACTGCCAGCCCGAATTCAACGATGCCCATTATATCGACGGCTTCGCGCACCCGGACGGCAAGTTCCGCTTTGCACCAAAGTGGCGGGAGGTTTTGCCCCACGGTTTTGCCTCCGAGGACTTGATCGAACGGATGCCGGAACTGCCCGACCATTGGCCGGTGATCGAGGATGCGACCGAGGCCATGCCCTACCGTTTGGTGACGGCGCCGGCGCGAAGTTATTTGAATTCGTCCTTCACCGAGACACCAACTTCGATCGCGCGGGAGGGTAAGCCGACGGTGATGATCCACCCCGATGACGCGGCGGAGCTTGGCGTTGGCGACGATGATGTGGTGCAGTTGGGCAATGATCGCGGCGAGCTGCCCATTGCCGTGGAAGTTTTTGACGGCGTACAGCGTGGCGTGGTTATCGTCGAAAGCATCTGGCCCAACGGGGCATTCGCGGGCGGCAAGGGCATCAATGTACTGACCGGCGCCGATCCGGTGGCCCCCGTTGGCGGTGCCGCCTTTCACGATAACCGCATATGGATCAGGAGGATGTGATGAGCCAGGCCGAAACCGTATCGAATGCCGATAATCCATTCGCCGATGGCGCCGCCTTTATTGCCGGCGACTATGTGCCCATCGACGAGGCGCGGATACCCATAACCGATTGGGGCTTTCTGCATTCCGATGTGACCTATGATGTAGTCGCTGTCTGGGGCGGCGGTTTCTTTCGTTTGCAGGACCATCTGGACCGGTTTTTTCGCGGTATCGAAAAACTGCATATGCAATCGCCCTATGACCGCGAGGAAATGGCGGCAATTCTGGCGGAATGTGTCAGCCGCTCCGGCATTCGCGATGCTTATGTGAAAATGATCCTGACCCGTGGTTCGCCGCCAAAGGGCCAGCGCGATCCGCGCACCTGTGAAAATCAGTTTTATGCCTTCGCCATACCCTATATCTGGATCACGCCGCCGGAAAAACAGGAACTGGGTATGCATCTGACCGTCAGCAGCATACCGCGCATCTCGCCGGATTCAGTGGACCCGACGGTGAAGAATTTCCATTGGGGCGATATGGTTCAGGGCCTGTTCGAAGCCTACGACCGCGGCGCCGAAACGCCTGTGCTGACCGATGGTCAGGGCAATATCACGGAAGGCCCCGGCTTCAATATATTTGCCTCCATCGGCGGCCGGGTGGTGACGCCGGCCAGCGGCGTGCTGTTGGGCATTACGCGCAAGACGGTAATCGAGCTGGCGGAAAGCCTGAACGTCAAGGTTGATGTGGGCGTCTTGACGGAAGGCGAATTACGAGCCGCGGACGAGATCTTTATTTCCTCCACCGCCGGTGGCGTCATCCCCGTAAGCAAGCTGGACGGCAAGCCCATCGGCGACGGCAGTCCCGGCCCGCTGGCAATGCGGTTGCGCCAGATGTATTGGGATGCCCATGAAGACGGGAAGTATGTTACGCGGATCGACTATCGTTAACCGCCGCCAGCGGACCTGTTAGCGCCAGGGCCAGGGGGACGGTGGTCAGGGCGAAGATCCCGACGATGGCCAGGGTATACGGCACGCCGTTCAGGTCGCTCAAGACACCGAAAATGGTGGGCGAGACCGCCCAGGCGCTAGTGCTCAGAGTCATGAACAGACCGAAGCCGCGGCCATGGCGTTCCGGCGCGACGAACTCCGCCACGCTGGCATAGAGAACGGACGAAGTGCCGTTCAGGGCCAGCCCGACGAGCGGCAACAGGATAAGGTCCGCCATCAGGGGCAGGGGCAGCAGCAACAAAATGCCGGCTCCCGTGGCCATCTCGGTCAACACGGCAGTCCGTACGATACCAAGACGTTCGGCGATCAGACCGCAGACCAGCTTGCCGGCGGCACCACCGGCGAACACCAGAACCAGGGCAAAGCCGACCATCTCGATACTCGCGCCCTTGGAAATCAGCAGAAACGGCAGGAATGTCATGAATGCGGCCCGGCAGGCGCCGTCGATCATCGACGTTGCGGATAGCAGAGCGAACCCCCGGTGTTGCCGGATGCCCCAGTCCCCCCGTTTGAACGAAACTGCCGCGGTTCTGTCCGGCGCGGTGCTGGGCCGTCCGCCTACCTTGAGCATTGCTAGAAAAACCAGGATGCCGACCGCCGCGGCTATTCCAATGCCGCCATAGCCGGTGGTGACGAAACGCCAATCCAAGGTCGCCAGAACCAGCGCCGCCAGGCCGGGCACCGCCATTTTTCCCAAGTCGCCGGAAAAATTGTAGATCCCCAAGGCGGCCCGGCGCGGTCCCTCCTCGTAGGCGCGGGCGACAATGGTGGAGCTCAAGGGATGTTGCGTGCTGGTGCCAAGGCCGGCCAGGGCCAACGCCAAGGCCAGGCCAAAGACACCGCCCGCGACGCCCAATAGGCAGAACCCCAGGCCGACCAGCGCCGTGCCGGCAACCAGAATACGCCTTTCGCCCCAGCGCTCGGATGCCAGGCCCGCCGGCAACTGGCCGACGGTCATGGCACCATGGTATGTGGAGGATATGGCCCCGACCTGGCTGAGGCTGAGCGCGAATTCCGCCTGCCAAACGGGCAGCAGCAAAACGATCAGATCGGAAAACCCATCATGGACAAAATGAGCCGTGCATGAGGCGCCAAG
>CAYWYB010000159.1:0-11861 GCA_964462145.1 uncultured Rhodospirillaceae bacterium | reverse complement strand
GGACGATGCCCCACATCGACCTGCGAACCGCGCCTACCCACGGGGCTTGGACGGATGGTCAAAACGGATGGTCAAATGAGCCAGAATATCTCGGAAGCGCGCTAGCAGCGGCGGTTTTATTAGAAAATTCTTGGAGACGGAATTTGACCCATCTCGAGCATTGTGGACAAGCCCAAATTGGAAAACGGTGGCCCGCGTGGCTACGCTGATGACCGCAACCGTAGGTCATCCGGGGCATGTCGGTTATAGTCGCTGGCTACGCACGATCCGTTCCTGCAGAGGAGGCCGACATCGACCAGCTGGCAACGATCCACGCCGAACGCGGCGGGCGCGATGGGCCCTTGATGGTGCTGCTGCACGGTATGGGCTGCAACGGTGCGGTTTGGGATAGTCTCCTACCACTGCTGGCGGCCGAGTGGCCGGGCGGTTGGCTTGTGCCAGACCTGCGCGGCCATGGCCGCTCACCTCACCGTGCACCGTACGGTATCGGCATCCACGCGGCGGATGTAGCTCACCTCATCGATCCCGAGGACGAGATTACGGTGGTCGGGCATTCAATGGGCGGCGGGGTCGCTGTCGCGTTAGCGAGCGACCTCTTTGGTGTTCGCGTCCAACGGGTCATTGCCTTCGGCTACAAGGTCGATTGGAGTGCCAACGAAGTTGCTCGGGCCGCCAAGATCGCGGCAACGCCACCGCGGGTCTTCGACAACCGCGCGGCAGCGGTTGATCGGGCGCTGCTGGTCGCCGGACTGGCCGGGCTGGTTGAGCCGAGCTCACGCGTCGCCGATCTGAGCGTCACGGCGACCGAAGGCGGTTACAAGCTGTCGACCGACCCGCACGTAAACGCGATTAGCGTGCCGGACTATGTCATGCTCGCCAGAGCAGCACGCGCGCCGCTACACCTCTTTACCGGCGAGCACGATACAGTCGGCACTGCTGCGGGCATGGCCAAGCTCGGTGAGGTCACGGTGCTACCGGGACTAGGCCATAGCCCCCATGTTGAGGCACCGGAGGCCTTTTGGCAGGCAATCGCATGCGCGTTGGAGCTCGCCTGAGCCGAGATATTACCTATTAGGAAACCCAACTTCGAGCGTCCGCCACCAGTTCGGGATTTGATGAGGATGGACGCCATAAATGCAGCTTGCAAGATTACCGGACCTGTATGACTGTTTGGTCCGCAAGTTTTGATAGGGAGAGGGGACGCCATGTTGATACGAACAATGGAGCAGGTCGAGGCCGAAGGGCGGGTGATATCCATCGCACACGGCAAGGCGACGGCGGTGCGTCTGCTGACCAAGGCCGATGGTCTGAATTTCTCTGTTTCCGAGGCGCGCGGCAGCCATGTCGGCTCCTCCACCCTGTGGTACAAAAACCACTGGGAAGCCAATTATGTGCGCTCCGGCAAGGCCATCCTTGAAGACTGCAACTCCGGACAGCGCTGGTCCTTGCAGCCGGGCATGCTCTATTGCGTCGGCCCGTTGGACAAGCACCGCATTATCCGCGAGGTAGAGTCCGACATGCGCATGATTTCCGTCTTCAGCCCGCCAATCGTCGGGCTGGAGACCCATGACGAGGACCACGCCTATCCAGCCAGCGGCGAACTGCCGCCGCGCCAGGGCCGCATGACCGTCACAACCCTGGAAGATGTCCGCAAGGCCGGCTTGGAGGTGAGCGTCAATGGCGGACGGGCGGTCTCCCAGCGCTATGTGACCGCCGCCGATCAGTTGGGGTTCTCCCTTAATTCGGTGCAGGTCAAGGAAGGCGTCGAACTCGACCTTTGGTACAAGAACCACTGGGAAGCCAATCTGGTCCTCGACGGCAATCTGGAAGTCACCGACAAGACCACCGGCGAGGCCCATGTCATAGGCCCCGGCGGGCTCTATCTGGTCGGCCCCGACGATCCGCACCACCTCAAGGCCATGACCGATGTTCATGTCATCTCCGTCTTCGACCCGCCGCTGACCGGCAAGGAAGACCACGACGCGGATGGTTCCTACCCACCGACAGGACCCCTACCGCCGGGGCCGGGCGCGGGGTGACGTTGGGTTGTCGCATAAATGCTGTCTAACCTTGGCCTCGGGGATATACTTGCGAAATTCGATCAGTGACACGATACGATTGGCTAGGGGCTTTGCAATATGACGAATGACCGCTTTGGTATGCGCTGGGGGTTGGCCGGCGGCACGACGCTGGCCTCCATCGACGAGGCGCGGGAGGCTGCCCGATATGCCGAGGCAGCGGGCTTTGACAGCTTCTGGATTTCGCACGCCATGGGCGTCGACCCCATCGTGGCGCTGGCCTGCCTTGGCCGCGACTTTCCCGGCATCGGCGAAGTCGGCACCTCGGTGGTGCCGCTGTATGGCCGCCATCCAGTCGGGCTGGCACAGTTGACGCGAACGGCGCAAAATGCCGTCGGCGGGCGCTTCACCCTTGGCATAGGCACCGCCTCGAAACGTAATGTCGAGGGCATGCTGGGCCTTTCCTTCGACAAGCCGTTCTCCTACACGCGAGAGTTCATCGCCGGATTGCAGCCGTTGCTGGCGGGCGAGCCGGCGGCTGCGGACGGCGAACAGGTTTCCGCCCATGCCACGCTGGGGATCGAGGCGCAACCGACGCCCATTCTGCTGGCCGCGCTCGGCCCGAGAATGCTGCGCTTTGCCGGCGGCGGGCTGGCGGGGGTTACCCTGGGGCAATGCGGGCCGCGGACCATATCTTCCTACATCATGCCACACCTGCAAGCTGGTGCCGAGGCTGCCGGCCGTGGCGACAGACCACGCGTCATGGCGCTGGTGCGGGTCTGCGTTACAGACGACTTTGCCGGTGCCAAGGCTCTGGCGCGGGAAATCGCCGCCGGTTACCAAGCGAACCCTTCTTATGCCAATGCCACCAAACACGAAGGCCTTGATGACGCGTCCGATTTGCACCTGATCGGCAGCTGGCAACAAGTGCTGGATGGTCTGGCGGCATACGGCGAAGCGGGCACCACCGATTTGCGCATCGAGGCCGCGGCCCATGACGAAGTTTCCCGCCAGCGGACACGGGACGCCCTGGCGGACTATCTGTCTTAATGTCCACGCAAGGCGGCGTGGGAGCGGCGAGCCAGAGCCGGCCGATCCTGGGCGCCATTTGGATGCTGGGCGCGGTCGCCAGCTTTGCCTCCATGCAGATCGCCGGGCGCGAGCTTTCCGGCGAGCATGATGCCATTACCGTCATGCTCTATCGCGGTGTCGTCGGCGTCATCCTGATGTTGCCGATCGCCCTGGCATTCGGCGGGATCAAAAGCATTACCACCCGCCGTCCGGTCGGGCATCTGGTGCGGAATGCGGTGCATTTTCTTGGCCAGTTTTGCTGGTTCTATGGCATCGCGCATTTGGCTTTGGCCGACGTTACCGCGTTAAGCTCGACGATGCCGATTTTCGGCGTCATGCTGGCCGTCGCTTTCCTGGGCGAACGGCTGACGCTGCCTCGGCTTATCGTAATCCTGTGCGGCTTTATCGGCGTCCTGATCGTGGTTAGGCCGGGCCTTGTGCCGCTGGAGGTCGCGACAGGCATCACCGTATTGGGGGCACTGTGTTACGCCACCTCCATCATAATGGTGAAGGCATTGACGGCGACGGAACCGCCGCTGCGGATCGTATTCTACATGATGGCCATGCAGTGCGGCTTTGCTATCGTGCTCACGGGTGGCGATGTTGCCGTCCCGTCCCTGGCCGAAGCGCCATGGGTGATCATCGTCGGCATCAGCGGGCTGACCGCGCACTATTGCATGGCGCGATCTGTCGCCATCGCCGATGCCAGCGTCATCATGCCGATCAGCTTTTTGCAGCTGCCGACCATGGCGATTATTGGCTTCGCATTCTATAGCGAGGGCCTCAATCCCTACACCCTTGGCGGTGGCGGTCTTATTCTCGGCGCAACATACCTCAACATCATCTGGTCACGGCGCCGTGCCGTTGCGGCGTCACGATAAGTTTCAGATTTGGTCTAGCGAAACATTTGACCGCCGTTTATGTGCATTACCTGACCGGTCATCTGTAGGGCTTCGTTGGAGCCGAGGAAAACCGCCGCATCGGCGATTTCCTCTGGCCGGATGATCCGGCCCAGCGGCAGTTTAGAGGCGGTCGCGGCGATTTCCGCCTCGCTATTGCCGTCGCGGGGTTGCGCCGTATCGGTCAGGCCGGGCGCGATGGCGTTGACCCGGATCTCCCGTCCCGCCAAGGCCATGGCCAATGCGCGGGTCATGGCGATGACCCCGCCTTTGCTGGCGGCATAATGCACACCCAGGGGTGGGCCGCTATAGGCCGCGACGGAGGCTATGTTGATAATGGCGCCGCCGTGCCCGGCCGCGATCATCCGCCGGGCGGCGGACTGGGCGCAAAAGAAGCCCGCTTTCAGATTAACGTCATGGACGCTGTCCCAATCCGCCTCGGTCATCTCCAGGAATTCGACCCGTGGAAAAATACCGGCATTGTTGACCAGGATATCGATGCCGCCAAATGCATCGGCGGCGGCCATCATGCGTTCGACGTCGGCGGGCACGGCAACACTGCCCGCCACGGCGGTGGCCCGGCCGCCAGCCTCGGTAATGCTCGTCACCGCCTTGTCGGCGGCGGCCTGGTCATCGAGATAGTTTATCACCACGGCGGCGCCTTCGCCGGCGAAGGCCATGGCGACCGCCATGCCAATGCCTTGTTGCGCCCCGGTGACCACGGCGACCTTGTCCCGCAATCGCATCTGTTGCCTCATATGGATCTCCTCCACCATGACATCACCCTGAAGCGCACTCTTCAGGGCAGGAAATTTCGCGCCGGTCCAGGGGTGATGCGGGCCTGGACGATGTTTTCAAAAGCGTGGGCCAAACCGATCAGCCTGCCCTCGGACCATGGCCCCGCAAAAAAAGAAATTCCTACCGGCAGTCCACTGACATTGCCCATGGGCACGGTGACGCTGGCATAGCCGGCCACCGCCGCCAAACAGGCACTGCCGCCCGGGTTGTTATCGCCATTCAGCCAATCGATCGCCCAGGCCGCGCACGCCGTCGGCGCGATCAGTGCCTTTAAACCGTGATCCCGCATGACCCTGTCGATCCCGTCCTCGCGGGTGAGCCGCTGGCAGCTGGCCAGGGCATCGAGATAGCTCTTGTCCCCCAGACCGCCCGTTGCCTCCGCCTTGAGCAGCAGTTCCTGGCCAAAATACGGCATGGTCCGCTCGGCATGTGCTTCGTTGAAGGCGATCAGATCCGCCAGGGAGCTGACCGGTGCATCCGATCCAAGGCTGGCCAGATAGGCGTTCAGGCCGACCTTGAATTCCGTCAGCAGGACAATTATTTCGTGCGGGCGAAGTTCCGCCCGTGGCACCAGGGACAAGCCATCCGTTAGTTGGGCGCCGGCGTCCGTTAGCGCCCGCAAGCCGTCTTCGAAGACCGCATCGACCCTGTCATGGAAGCCGGTATAGCTGCGCACAACGCCGATCCGCGCGCCGCGCAACGCGTCCGGGTCGAGAAAAGCCGTGTAGTCCGCCGCGGCGCGGGCGTCGGCTTGCGCCGTCGCAGAATCGACTGGGTCGCTGCCGGCCATCGCGGTCAACATACAGGCGGCATCGGCAACGGTGCGCGCCATCGGGCCGGCGGTGTCCTGGCTCGAAGCAATCGGGATGATGCCCGTGCGGCTGATCAGACCAAGCGTGGGCTTGATGCCGACAACGCCGTTCATGGCCGAGGGGCCGACAATCGAGCCATCGGTCTCAGTCCCGACGGCGCCCGCGCAGTAACCACGCGCCGTGGCAACCCCGGAGCCGGAGCTGGAGCCGCCAGGGGACCGGTCCAGGGCATGGGCATTGCGCACCTGGCCGCCCCGGCTGGACCAACCACTACAGGGCCGGGTTGAACGAAAATTCGCCCACTCACTAAGATTGGTTTTACCCAACAGCACCGCGCCGGCGTCGCGCAACCGCGCCGCGACATGGCTGTCTGCGGGGGCTATCGAGCCGTCCAACGCCAGAGAACCGGCGGAGGTCATCATCCCATCGCCAGTGTTCAGGTTATCCTTGAGCAGTATGGGCACGCCATGCAGCGGTCCCCGCACCCGGCCTTCGGCGCGCTCTTGATCCAGTCCATCTGCGATCATATCAGCGTCCGGGTTGAGGAAGGCGACCGCATTGAAGGCGTCATCGTCGGCCGCAATAACCTGGCGAAACCCTTCGACCAGATCTTTCGCGGTCGTCGCGCCGGATTGCATCGACGCCGCCAGTTCCTGGATCGTAGCGTCCCTAAGTTCCATCGAATTCCTCCCCGCTGAAAAAAATGGTCTAGCGGCGTAGATCGTTCCAGATTTGCGCCAGAAACTCCGGGCCGCCATGGGCCATGTAGGCCGCCGTCGCAACTGCCGCCAGGGCCCGCAAACGCACCAGATCGGGCGGAGAAAAGGTATTGCGGGCCTGGGCGGCGGTGAATAGATGGCCGATGAACCCGCCCTGCCAGATCATCGGCGCATAGATGGCGGAACCCATGCGCGCGGTCTTCAGGATCTGCTTGAAATCGCCGTGATCATCTGTGTTTTCCAGGATCAACGCCTGTTCATTTTTCCACACCCAGCCCGGATGGCCCGTATCCAGGGGATAGTGCAGACGATGCTGTTCCTCCGGGAAACCCCATTCGGCGATCAGGAAATGCGAAAGGTTGTCCGGGCTGACCATGAAGGCGCCGCCGACACAGAAATGCCGCTCGCCCGGTTTCAGGGCGCCGGGTTTTTCGTAGGCCGTGTTGTCGCCGGTAATGCGCAGGGCGGCATGGACGGTTTCACGCACGGCGGCTTCGGCATCGGGAGCATTGGTGGCGGCCTGGGCGGCACGGGCCGTCTCGTCCCAGGGATCATGGGTCAGGCTGCCGGGAATAACTTCAGTCGCTGTTGTCATCATTGGGGCGCCGAATTTTGCGCCGCCCAGTTCTCGGCGATCTGCTGCCGGGTAGCGATCCAGACATCCGGTTTCGCGGCCACATGCTGGAAAAATTTCTCTAGATAGCCGATCCGTCCGGGCCGCCCAATGATGCGCAAATGCAAGCCAAACGACATCATCTGGGGATCGTCGGCGCCCTCGCGGTACAGCCAATCAAAACTATCGATGGCGTATTGCAGCCAATCGCCGGGCGTCAGGGAGGGCGCGGTCCACATCTTCATATCGTTCGAGTCCACCGCGTAGGGCAGGATCATGATCGGCTTTTCGTAACTGGTATCCCAGAACGGCTTATCGCCCGAAAAGTCATCCATGTGATAGGTGAAGCCTTCTTCCATCAACAGCCGCCGGGTATTGTCGGTCAACAGATAGCGCGATAGCCAGCCCGTGGGCCGGGACCCGGTCGTCGCCTCGATGGAGCGAACGGCCTTGCGGATGAATTCCCGCTCCGTATCCTCGTCCATGTAGTATTGATGCACCCAGCGCCAGCCGTGGCTGCAAACCTCGTGGCCGCCATCGACAATGGCTCTGGTCAGATCAGGGGCCTTTTCAAGGGCTTGCGCGGCGGCGGTAAAGGTGGCCTGAAAACCGAAGTCGTCCAACAACTTCATGACCCGCGGCGCGCCCGCCTTCAGGCCATAGAGATAATTGCTTTCGTTGGAATAATTGCGCACTGGCTTGTGCAGGGCGACGCCAAGCTCATCGACGATTTCCGGGCCCCGGTCGCCCTCGGTGATATTCATCTCCGCGCCCTCCTCGACATTGACGACAATCGAGAGGGCGAGGCGGGCATCGCCGGGCAGATTCCATTTCGGCATGAGGCTTCTCTTGTTTGGGCTTCTTTGCCGTCAGGGTAGACGAGACTGGGCCGGCTATCAAATGCCTGTCTTTATTCCGCCGCGTCGGATCGTTCGCCCATGGTTTGCCGCGCCACCAGATGGGCATACAGGCCGCGATGGGCGATCAATTCATCATGGCGGCCCTGTTCGATCAGCTTGCCTTTTTCCAGCACGACGATGTGATCGGCATCGCGCACGGTGGACAGGCGATGGGCGATGACGATGGTGGTCCGCTCGGCCATCAGATCATCCAGGGCGGCGCGCACCAACTGTTCGTTGACCGCATCCAGGTGCGAGGTCGCCTCGTCCAGGATCAGGACCGGCGCGTCCTTCAGGAATGCCCGCGCGATGGCGACCCGCTGCCGCTGTCCGCCCGACAGGCGCATGCCGCGCTCACCCACCGGCGTATCAAGGCCTTCGGGCAGGCCGGCGATGAAATCATCCAGGGCGGCGCGCTGGATCGCCTGGGCCAGCTCCGCTTTGCTCGCCTCGGGCCGGGCAATATGAATATTGGCGCCTAAGCTATCGTTGAACAAATAGGTATCCTGGGCCACCAGGGCGATGCGCTGGCGCATCTCGTCCAACTGATAATCCCGCAGATCGTGGCCATCCAGTTCGATCCGGCCCCGGTCGGGGTCCCAAAAACGCATGAACAAATGCGCGATGGTGGTCTTGCCGGCCCCCGACGGCCCGACCAGGGCCAGGGTGCGGCCCACGGGCACGGTGAAGCTGACCCCCTCAAGGGCCGGCGCCTTGGTCCCGGCATAGCGAAAATCCACGTTGGCAAAACTTAATCCCGACGATGCCTCCGGCGCCACGCCGGGGCCGTCCTGTACGGGGATATCTTCGCCGTGAATGGCATGCAAGCGCCGCGTCGCGCCCAGGGTGTCGGCCAGTTGCCGGCCAATATTGGCAATCTCGGAGATCGGCAGAAAGGCCGCCATGGCCAGCAGGGTCAGCAAAGGCAATTGCGCCGCCGGCAGGGCCCCGGCGCTGACCAGATCGGCGCCCACGGTCACCACGGCCAGACCGCCCAGGCCGGTGGCCAGTTCCAGTGATACGGTCTGCAGGGTCAATTCGCGGAAGAACGGCAGCCGCACCGTGATTTGCCGCCGCGCCAGGGCCATGAAGTCGGCGCCCCGGCGGTCCTCGGCCTGAAAAGCCACGACTTCCGTCAGGCCCTGGATGCTGTCGACCGCATGGGCGTTCAATTCACCCAGGGCCTCCCGCGCGGCGGAGCCCAAACGGTCGACCCGGCCGCGCCGGAAAAAGGGGCTTAGACCGACGACCAGCAGAAACGGCGCCAGGGCAAGAGCCATGGGCGCCCCGAAATAGGCCAGGGTAATCAGCACCAATAAGGGCACCAGAACAGCGACGAAGGCCGGCGCCACGGTGTGGGCAAAGAAAAACTCAACGGTTTCCACATCCTGGGTGGCGACAGAGACCAGATCGCCCGTGCGCCGCCCCAACAGATAGGCCGGCGCCAGTTTATCCAGCTTTTCGAACAGCGCGATGCGCATCTCCGCCAACAGGCGAAAGGCCATGTCGTGGGCGATCCAGCTTTCCAGCCAATGCAGGATACCGGCCATGGGCGCCATCGCCGCGACGATCCACAGCAGATAAGCATGCGGCAGCCCGGACTTAACGGCGGCCACGGCCAGGGCGCCGACGATGCCGATACCCGTATAGGCAACAACCCGGCTGACGCCGAAAATAAAGGTCATGATCAGGCGGCCTTTCCAGGGCGCCACATAACCCAGAAGATTGCGAAAGGCACCGGCCCAGCCCATGCCCTGGGCCCGCAATATGGCATCGGTCTCGCCCGCCTCTATCGGCAGATCCTCGGCCACGGCCGAAATATCCGTATCCGCTGCCGCCCGGGCTTCCAGACGCTGGTCCGCACCGGACTTGTCCTGGGCCTGGGCCGCCATCAGGCGGTGATAACTGCCGCCCAGGGCCATCAGTTCATCATGGCTGCCGCTTTCGGCGATCCCGCCTTCGCCGCTATTGCCCAAAACCAGAATTCGGTCCGCATCAATGACAGAGGACAGCCGATGCGCGAAAATCAGGGTGGTGCGCCCGGCCATAAGGCGGTCCAGGGCCTGCTGGATGACCGCCTCGTTCTCCGCATCGACCGAGGATAGCGCCTCGTCCAGCACCAGGATTGGGGCGTCACGCAGCAAAGCCCGGGCGATGGCGATACGCTGGCGCTGGCCACCCGACAGTTTCAGGCCCCGCTCTCCCACGATGGTGGCGAAGCCTTGAGGCAGGCCGGCAATGAATTCCGTGGCATTCGCGGCCTTCGCCGCCGCCCGCACTTCCGCCTGGCTGGCATCGGGCTTGCCCAGGCGGATGTTGTCCTCGACAGTGCCGAAAAACAAATAAGTATCCTGTTGCACTACGGCGAATTGCTGGCGCAGGCTGGCCAGCGACTGGCGCCGAATATCCTGGCCACCGATCAGGATTTGTCCCTGGTTTGGATCGTACAGGCGCAGCAACAGACGCTGGATCGTGGTCTTGCCGGTTCCCGATGGTCCGACGATGCCGACCCGCTGGCCGGCCTGAATGGTGAAATCCAGACCGTCATGTGCCGCCTGATGGCTGCCGGGATAGGCAAAGCGCACGCCCTTGAATTGAACGGAGGCGGCGCCATCAAGGCTTAAGATTTCGCCGCCATCGTCCTTCAGGCTGGGTTCCGCCGCGAGGATCGCCAAAATGCCCTCGGCCGCCGATTGCCCGACCATGCCTTGATGCAACAGGTTACGGAGCTCGCGCAGGGGCCGATAGACCTCCACGCCCAGCATCAGCACCACCAACAGCACCCACATCTCGGTCTGCCCGGTGCTGACCCGCCAAGCACCCACCGCCAGCGCGCCCGCCGCGCCGAGCGCAATGCCGGTATCGGTGATGCCCCGGCCCAGGGCGTTGGTGGCCAGCACCCACATGGTGGTGCGGAACAGATCATGGGCCTTCTCGGCCAGACTTTGCGCCCGCACATGGCTTTGGCCAAAGGCCTTCAAGGTGCCCAGACCCTGCAAACTATCGAGGAATTCGGCGGCGAAGGCACCGTAGGACTTCGCCCTGGCCCGGGCGCTCTCCTTGTCCCAGAAATGAAACGCTGACGGCGCCACCAGGGTAATCAGCGCAAATGCTAATAAAGTGGTGGCGACAAAGGGGTCGAGAAAGACGATGAAGACAAAAATCAGCACCGGTGTCAGGGCCGCGACAAACAGCTGTGGCAGATATTGGCCGAAATATGTCTCCAGCTGTTCGACCCCCTCGACCAGGGAAACCAGCACATCACCCGTACGCTTCAGGCCGAAATAGGCCGGGCCCAGATAGACGACCTGTTCGTATAGCCGTTGGCGCAGGGTCAGCTGTACCCTGGCCGAGGTGCGGTGGGCGACCATGTTGCGGCTGTATTCCAGGGCCCCACGCAAGATCATGGTGCCGCCGACCAGCAGGATCGGCCCCCACAACTCCGTCAGGCCCGCGCCATCAAAAATCAGCCCCAGCAGCCAGCCCAGCAGGACCAGTCGCAAGACGCCAATGGCGGCGGAAAACAGGCCAATCCCCACGGCGCCGAGGAGGCGATGGCGCAAACCTGCCGTGAAGCGCCAAAGCCGGGCGTCCAGATACATATGAAATTCCCACCTAGTTCGCGTGTCCCCCACAGCCCAAGATCCCGGGCCGCGTCCCAGACACAATCTATGCCGTCCGGGGCGCCATGCCAATGGACAAGTGGCGGGTGATTGAAGTTGTATATTTTACCGCGTTATTTTGCTGGATTTCTTGTTGTATTTGATGGCGAGGCAAGTATTCTCATGGGCAACAAGAAAATCCAGCCATTGGGCCGGTATGCCCGCGTGGCTTGGGGTATATTTGTTTTTGAGAGGACAAACGCATGGCGCAGACAAGAGTTGCCAACCAAACGACCGCGACACAGGTACGGACCGCACAGGTCATGCAGGCAGGCTTGGCGGCCCTTTTGGGGCTGGCGCTGTTTATTTGCGTGGCTCTGTCGCCCCCCGCCGCGATCCACAATGCGGCCCATGATTCCCTTCATGGCAT
>CAYWYB010000158.1:0-11913 GCA_964462145.1 uncultured Rhodospirillaceae bacterium | reverse complement strand
GGCCGATGACCGGCAGCAAAACCGCCAATGCCAACTTCTTGCCGATGCTCAAATTGTTGAATATGGCTAGTTTGCCCATGGATTTATTCCCTCCAGCATTAGGTCATTCCTGCTTTTAGCAGTGCGTTTGAAAACCGGCCCGGTCGGACTGGCTCCGCGCTTTGAACTTCTCAGTCGATTGGCTATGCGGTTCTTGTATGACCGCTTCCAACACTTGATGATATTTGTACAGGCCAGTATTTAAGGAAATGCTAACAAATAGTGAGAAGTGACACCGAAATCTGGGAATTTGTCGGGCCGCGAGATGAATCGATGCGGCCAGTGGCGTTTCCCCATTGTAATACAGGCGTTATGCTAGCGTTTTGTATTAGCGATGCGAGGGTGGGAGTTATATGGCAGATGGGTTAAACAGGCTGGCGCCGGGGCCGCTGGACGGCATTCGGGTGTTGGATTTTTCGATGTTTTTGGCCGGGCCCTATTGCAGCCGGTTGCTGGCCGACATGGGCGCCGAGATTATCAAGGTAGAGCCACCGGGCGGTGACATGCTGCGCCATGCGCCGCCGTATCGGGATGGGCAGAGCGCCTATTTCGGCCATATGAACTGCGGCAAGAAAAGTCTGGAATTGGATCTAAAAGAGGATCAAGGCCGGGAACTGGTCCGCCGCCTAACGCCGAATGTGGATGTTGTGCTGGAAAATTTTCGGCCCGGCGTCATGCAGCGCCTGGGGCTTGACTACGAGACTTTGTCGGGCCTGAAGCCGGATTTGATCTTTTGTTCTATCTCCGGCTACGGGCAGGAAGGACCGGGCTCGCAACGGCCCGCTTTCGCGCCGATCATCCATGCCGCCTCCGGCTATGATCTGATCATGATGAAATACCAGGGTGATATGGACCGGCCGCCGCCGACCCGTTCCACCGTGGCCGATATTCTGGGCGCCACCCATGCCTTTGGCGCCATCAACGCAGCGCTGGTGCAGCGCTTGCGCACGGGCCGCGGCCAGCGCATCGACGTTGCCATGATGGATGCCATGCACAACGTGCTGGCCTATGAATACCAGGCGGCCCAGATGGAAGCCCCTGATGCACCCATCGTCTTCTCACCGCTTCGCACCTCTGACGGGTTTGTCATGGTGGCGCCGGTCAGCATGGCTAATTTTACCGGCCTGGTATTGGCGGCGGAGCGTCCCGCATTGCTTGAGGACGAGCGTTTTGCCGAACCTTCGGCGCGGGTCAGGAATTGGACCCTGTTGCTGGCGGAGATCGAGACATGGTCTTTGACCCAGACGACGGATGCCTGCGAGGCGGCGATCCTGGCGAAGGGCTGCCCTTGTACCCGTTATCTGGGATTGGATGAATCCATGGCCGAGCCGCAGATCGCGGCCCGGGGCGCAGCGGTGGAAATCGGCGGCGTCGACGATCCCTACAAAGTCGGCAACTGCCCGGCGCAGTTCGAGGGCGGGGACGTGGGTGCGCGGCCCTGGGTTGCCCGCCTGGGCCAGCATAACGAGGAGTTTTTCGCGGAAGCGGGGCTGCAGGCTGGCTGACCCAGCCGCCAACGCTCTTCCGTCATTTGCCCAATCTATTGCCCGAACTGTGGTCTTGGGGTATTTACACAACAACTGCGTGATATAGAACGACATCAGGAACCAGATGCTTACCGGCAAGAACATTCTGTTGATTATCAGCGGCGGCATCGCCGCGTATAAATCGCTGGATTTAATCCGCCGCCTGAAGGAACGCGGCGCGGGCGTGCGCTGTGTCCTGACCGCGGGCGGGGCGCAGTTTGTCACCCCCCTGTCCGTCGCGGCCCTGTCCGAGGAGGCGGTCTTTCAGGATCTATTCTCGCTCAAGGATGAGAGCGAGATGGGCCATATCCGCCTCTCCCGCGAGGCTGATCTGCTGGTTGTCGCGCCGGCAAGTGCGGATCTGATGGCCAAGATGGCCGCCGGACTGGCCAATGATCTCGCCTCCACTGTATTGCTGGCGACGGATAAGCCGGTTCTGCTGGCCCCGGCCATGAACACGGTTATGTGGGACCATCCGGCCACAAGACGGAATTTCCAGACCCTGCTGGATGACGGTCTGCACGCGGTCGGCCCGGGCCAGGGCGACCTGGCCTGCGGCGAGGTTGGCGCCGGGCGCATGTCGGAACCCTTGGAAATCGTCGCCGCGGTCGAAAATATCATTGGTGGGCAGTCAACTGGACAATCCGCGGCAGCGCCGCTAACGGGCCGCCGGGCCATTGTCACGTCCGGCCCGACTTACGAGGCCATCGATCCGGTGCGCTATTTGGCCAATCGCTCATCGGGCAAACAAGGCCACGCCATTGCCGCTGCCCTGGCCGGGTTGGGCGCCGAAGTTGTGCTGGTCGCCGGCCCCAACAATCAGCCCGACCCCAATGGTGTTTCGGTGCGTGATATTGAATCCGCCAGCCAGATGCTGGCGGCCTGCGAGGCGGCCCTACCCGCCGACATCGCCGTCTGCGCCGCTGCCGTGGCCGATTGGCGCGTCGCCGGCGAGGCCGGGCAAAAGATGAAAAAGGACGGCAGCGGCCAGCCACCGGCACTTAATCTGGTGGAAAATCCGGACATTTTGGCGACCTTGAGCCAGATGAATGGCGGTCGGCCGAATCTGGTTGTGGGTTTCGCCGCCGAGACGGAAAAGGTCGTCGACCATGCTCAAAGCAAACGGGCGCGCAAGGGCTGTGATTGGATTGTCGCCAACGATGTAAGCGCGGAAAGCGGCGTCATGGGTGGTGATGAGAACACGGTTCACCTGATTACCGCGGACAATGTGGAAGATTGGCCGAAAATGCCAAAAGATGCCGTCGCCACCGCCTTGGCCAAGCGCATCGCCGATTATTTCACCAATCATTCCGGCTCCGAATAGAAATATGCTCTCTATCCCCGTGCAACGATTGGCCCATGGCGCCGAACTTGCCCTGCCGCGGCAGGCTACCGTGGATAGTGCCGGCATGGATCTGTTGGCGGCGGTGGCGGACGAGGTTGTGCTGGCACCCGGCGGCCGGGCCCTGATCCCCACGGGCATTGCCCTGGCCCTGCCCAGCGGCCATGAGGCTCAAGTGCGGCCGCGCTCGGGCCTGGCCCTGAAACACGGCGTCACGGTTTTGAACAGCCCCGGCACCATCGACGCCGATTACCGCGGCGAGGTTGGCGTGATCCTGATCAATCATGGCGAGGCGCCGTTCACGGTGCGCCGTGGCGAGCGCATTGCGCAACTGGTGATCGCCAGGGTGATTAGCGCTGTCCTTGATGAAGTCGAGCAGCTGCCCGAAAGCGACCGGGGCGCGGGCGGCTTCGGCTCCACCGGAACGGGAAGCTGACGATGCTGCGTTTGTCGAAACGGACCCTGTATGTGCTGGAAGCGGTGCTGGATATTGCCTGCAATGCCCGCCCCGATCCGGTCCAGTCCAGGGACATCGCGGAACGCCAGGGCATTCCCCAGCGCTATCTGGAGGGTGCCATGCAGCATCTGGTGCGCGCCGGCATCCTGCGCGGCGTGCGCGGGCCCAAGGGCGGCTATCGCCTGGCGCGGGAGCGCCGGCGTATTACCGTGGCCGAAATCGTCCGCCTGATGGAAGGCTTGGACGGCCATGACGAGGATATGGCGGAAATGGCCGGTTCGCCACTGGGCCAGGCGGTGGTGCGGCCCCTGTGGCAGGAATTGCACGACGACATGCTGGCCCACCTGGAAAAGGTCAGCGTGGAAGACCTGTTTCGCCAGGCCCGCCAAGCCGGCGTTGCCGACGCCGCCAATCCGGGCAAACAAAGCGCTGATTTCGACATCTGATCACCTGGCACAGCACGAGCAAGCATGACAAAAACCAGCAAAACAAGCCGGCAAAGCAGCCCCCAACGACGTACCGAGGGCCGGGGTCTGGTTTATGACTCGATCATCGACACGATCGGCAACACGCCACTGGTGCGTCTGAGGCGCCTGCAACAGGATGCCGGCGTCAAGGCGGAGATCCTGGCCAAGCTGGAATTTTTCAACCCCCTGGCCTCGGTAAAGGACCGCATCGGCGTGGCGATGATCGAAGCCATGGAAGCAGCCGGTAAAATCGGACCCGAAACGGTATTGGTCGAACCCACCTCGGGCAATACAGGCATCGCCCTGGCCTTCGTCGCCGCCGCCAAGGGTTACCGCGTGATCCTGACAATGCCCGATTCAATGTCTGTTGAGCGGCGGCGGATGTTGTCCCTGTTGGGGGCGGAGCTGGTCCTGACGCCGGCTGAGGAGGGCATCAACGGTGCCATCAAACGGGCCGAGGAGCTGGTCGCCAACATGCTCGACGCGGTCATCCCGCAACAGTTCGAGCATCCCGCCAATCCCGACATTCACCGCCACACGACGGCTGAGGAAATCTGGAACGACACCAAGGGCGCGGTGGATATCGTGGTCGCCGGCGTCGGCACCGGGGGCACCATTACCGGCATTGGCGAAACCCTGAAGAGCCGCAAGCCGGGTCTGTTGATGATCGCGGTGGAGCCCGAGGACAGCCCAGTGCTCTCGGGAGGCGATGCGGGACCCCACAAGATCCAGGGCATCGGCGCGGGCATCATCCCCGCCGTCCTGAATCGCGATGTCTTGGACGAGGTCCTGACCATCGGCAACGAAACCGCATTCGAGACCGCCCGCCGCGTGGCCGCGTTGGAAGGCCTGCCGGTGGGAATTTCATCGGGCGCGGCCCTGGCGGCGGCCCTGGAAGTGGCGGAGCGGCCCGAGAATGACGGTAAGACCATCGTCGTGATCATTCCGTCGTTCGCCGAACGCTATCTGTCCACGGCGTTGTTCGAGGGCATGGCATGACGGCGCTGCAGGAAGAACAGATTCAGCGCTACGCCCGCCATATCGTATTGCGGGAAGTGGGCGGGGTTGGCCAGTCCAAGCTGTTGGCGGCCAAGGTGCTGGTGATTGGCGCGGGCGGCCTGGGCTCGCCGCTGCTGATGTATCTCGCCGCCGCTGGCGTCGGCACTATCGGCGTGGTCGACGACGACGTGGTCTCGTTGTCGAACCTGCAACGCCAGATCGCCCATGGCACGGCGGATATTGGCCGGGCCAAGGTGGAAAGCGCCCAGGACCGGGCCAACGAGCTGAACCCGGATGTGACTTTCGTGCCTCATGAAACACGCCTGAACGCCGGCAATGTCATGGCGCTGCTGGCCGACTACGACATCGTGGCCGACGGCTCGGACAATTTCGATACCCGCTTCCTGCTTAATGACGCCTGTTATCTGGCCGGGAAAACCCTGGTCTCGGCCGCCGTGCTGCAATTCGACGGCCAACTTTCCACTTACAAAGCGCACCTTGGGGCGCCGCATCCCTGCTATCGCTGTATTTTTCCCGAACCGCCCCCCGAAGGCGCCGTGCCAACATGCGCCACGGGCGGCGTGCTGGGCGCCATGGCCGGGATCATGGGCACCATGCAGGCAACTGAGGTGCTGAAGGAAATTCTCGACATCGGGCAAAGCATGTCGGGCCGGCTGTTGATACACGACGGCCTGGCCAGCGAAGCCCGCACCATCAAGGTCAAACCGGATCCCACCTGCGCACTGTGCGGCGAGACGCCAAGCATCACGGATCTAAGCGGCCACCGATCCGATTAAGACCGACCCGACTAAGGCAGGCGCGCCAAACGTTTGCACAACAGTTCGAAGAAGCCGTCGGCGTCAACCGTGTCGACCACCAGGGCATTGGTGATCCCAACCTCGGTGGTCTCGCGGACAATGCTCTGACCGATCCTTTCCGCATCGTTGATTTCCACATCAACCCAGGCCCGATGGCCGGAAAACAGTTCCGGCTGCAACAGATAGGCGATGACGCAAGGGTCGTGCATGGCAGTATCGCCCCGGCCATAAACCGTCAGCATCTGTTCGGCGGCTTTCGCCGCCTTTGTGCCGACAGCAGCGATCTGGCCCACCCGCGCCTGGGTAATGGGCACCTGGCGGGTCAGGTTCAGGCCAAACATGACCAGTTTGGCGCCCGAGAGGAAAACCAGGCGCGCAGCGTGCGGATCAACAAAAAAATTGAACTCGGCATACTCGGTGACGTTGCCCCGCTCGGACGAGCCGCCCATCAGCACCACTTGGCGGGCATCGCCCAGCACATCCTTCCGGCTACAGATCGCCAGGCCAGGATTGGTCAACGGCCCCAGGCAACACAGGGTAATCTCGCCCGGCCGGGCCGCCAAGCTTTCATTCAGATAGGCAACACCGTTGACCGATGCCAGGGGCGCCGCGGGTTCCGGCAGGGTGGCACCGCCGATGCCATCCTCGCCATGCACATGCGTGGTATGCAAATCGATCAGCATGGGAGAGGCGGAGCCGGCATGCACCGGCACATCTTCCCGCCCGGCCAGGGCCAGGATACGCTGGGCATTGTATTGCGTCTTGGCCAGAGTGACATTGCCGCCGACGGCGGTGACGCCAAGGACGTCTAGTTCATCATCGCTGGCCAGGGCCAGCAATAGGGCCAAGGCGTCATCAACGCCTGGATCGCAGTCTATGATGATGGGCAGGCGGGCCATGGTGTTTGGCGCCGCTATGCGGGAAGCAGCGATTCGTCGATGATGCGGTCAGGCGGTTTATGGCCATCAACGAAGGTGCGGATATTGATCAGCACCTTTTCGCCCATGTTAATCCGCCCCTCGATGGTGGCGGAGCCCATGTGAGGCAGCAGGACAACGTTGTCCATTTCCAGCAGCTTCTTGTTGACGGCGGGTTCGTGTTCAAAGACATCCAGGCCGGCGCCGGCGATCCGTCCCTCCTGCAACAGGCGAACCATGGCATCCTCGTCAATGACCTCGCCGCGTGCCGTATTGACGATATAGCATTGCGGTTGCAGCAACTGCAGCCGCCGTGCCGAGAGCAGATGATAAGTGGCCGGCGTGTGCGGACAGTTAACCGAGATGATGTCCATCCGCGACAGCATCTGATCCAGGCTTTCCCAGTATGTCGCCTCCAACTCCTCTTCCTTCGCCGCCTCGACCCGGTGGCGGTTGTGGTAGTGGATCGACAGGCCAAAGGCGCGGGCCCGCCGGGCCACGGCGGTGCCGATCCGCCCCATGCCAATAATGCCCAGGCGTTTGCCCCAGATCCGATGACCCAGCATCCAGGTCGGACCCCAGCCTTGCCAGTCACCAGCCCGCAGGACACGCTCGCCCTCGGCCACGCGCCGGGGCACCGACAGCATCAGGGCCATGGTCATGTCCGCCGTATCCTCGGTCAGGACACCGGGAGTGTTGGTGACCATGATGCCCCGTTCGCGGGCCGCGTTATGGTCGATGTGATCCCAACCGGTTCCGAACGAGGCGATCAGCTTAAGGCGCTCGCCCGCATTGGCGATGACATCCGCATCAATCTTGTCGGTTACCGTCGGCACCAGAACATCGGCGAATTTTACCGCCGCGATCAGATCCTCGTGGCTCATGGGGTCGTCGGTGACGTTCAGACGGGTGTCGAACAGCTCCATCATCCGCGTTTCGGTCACATCCGGCAGTTTGCGGGTCACGATAACAAGGGGTTTGTTTTGCGACATGAAAATATCTCACGCAGGCATGGTTGGGGCCGGGCAGGGCCGAAAAAATTCTCTCTGTTACGTCTCTAGCAGACTGTGCGCCTTCCGACAAATGGGCAGCTGGCGAATGCCTGCTTGACCCACCACTCGCCGCCTTGGCATAAGGTTGGGGTGAAGTTGATTTCTTGCATTTTTCTGACCCTGACCATGGTCGCTGCAACCATGGCGCTGGCAACCGGCAGCGTGGCCAAGCAGACCGCGCCAGCGGCGAACGCCGGTGCGTCGGGGCTGCCGACACCGCGTTTCGTCTCGTTATCGGCGAAAATCGTCAATATGCGCGCCGGGCCCGGGGTGCGCTATCCCATTACCTGGGTCTATCGCCGCGTAGGCGTGCCGTTGATGGTCATGGCGGAGTATGATTATTGGCGCAAGGTCCGCGATGCCGATGGCACGGAAGGCTGGATGCACCGCAGCCTGTTGAGTGGCCGACGCATGGCGGTGTTGCGCACGGATATCGGCGAACTTAGAAAAGCGCCAAAGGAAGACTCCCCGGTGATTCTGCGGGCGGAGGCGGGCGTCATCGGAAAACTGCTCGCCTGCCAGGGCGCCTGGTGCCAGATGGAGCTGAATGAAATGAGCGCCTGGTTGCCGCGCGGCGATATTTTTGGCGCCCTGCCCAACGAACAGTTTCAATGATTCGTAAATCCGTCTTCGCGGATCAAGGAGGCAAGTAGTGCAGTGGGCCGCCTAAAGCATGTCGCGGCTATTTTTCGGCCAGATCAAGCATGGCCGCCGCCAAAACCTGCACGCCCTGTTCAAAATCCGCTAAATCCATCTTTTCGTGGGGATTGTGGCTGCCGTCGTCGTTACGCACCAGCAACACCGCCGCCGGGATGCCCGCGCGGGCAAAGATCGAGGCGTCATGGCCAACGGTGGCGAACTCAATGGCCGGGATCTCCAAACTCTGGGCGCTGGCAAGCAAAGCCGCCCGCAAGCCCGGATCAAGCGGCGTTGGCAAGGACCCCACCGGCGCGCCCATGACGAAGCGAACCCGCCGGCGTTGCGCAATTTCATCCGTCAAATCGTCAATCGCCTGGGCGAAACGGTCTTGAGAGGCCTGTTCCGTACTGCCGAAGTTGAGGCTGAAATGGCATTCGCCGGCCACCTTGGTCAGGGCATGGTTCTCTGGGTCGGTAAACAGCTTTCCGGGCGTGAACACAGCCGAGGGATCATCGCCGTCCTCGATCTCGTGCCACAGGGCTTCCAGGCGTTGTAGCAATTCCGTCACTGCCAACACCGTGTCCTGGCGCAGGCGCCGGGGCGTGGCGGCGGAATGCTGGTAGGCGCCATAACAGACCCCATCGCCATGGCGCAGATTACCGCGCACGGCAGTGGCGATGCCCAGGGGCGTATTCTGCTCGACCAGCAGAGGACCCTGCTCGATATGCAGCTCAAGGAAAGCCTTGGTGTTGGCCGGGCTGATTTCCGGGCCATCAGGGCGCCAGATGTCATCCACGTCCAGGCCCAGGTCGGTCATGTGATCGGCGATGGGGCGGCCGCTATCAAGGCGCACCAGGGCGTCGAACTCCGCCCGGTCCATGTTGCCCACGGCCAGGCGCGCGCCCACATAGGCAATGCCGAACCAGACGCTTTCCTCACAGCGGGTGCCTATGGCGGTCAGATTGCAGGCCGGCACCATGTCCGCCCGGCGGATCGCGGCCAGGGCGACCACGGCGGCGACGGCGCCGGCCAGGCCATCAAAATTGCCGCCGCGCGCGACGGAGTCCAAATGCGAACCGCTGAGGATGCCCGGCGCAGCTTCATCCCGCCCCGCCAGCGTGGCATAGGTGTTGCCCATGGCATCCATGCGGCCTGTCAGGCCATGTTCCCGCGCGGCGTTAAGCAGGATGTCGCCGGCGGCCTGGTCCTGGGCGCTCCAGGCCGGGCGGGTGACACCTTCAACGTCCTGGCTGGCGGCCCTGGCCTGATCAAAGATATCCGCCGCCAGGGGCATCAGATCCCTGACCGCTTGCCGCAACGCCTGCTGCTGCGCCTGTGTCATGACTAGCCGTAGGAAAGCCGCTTTTGCACGCTAATCGGACCGTTCGCGAGGATTTCGGCGATTTGACGGCCGGCGCTGCCATCGCCGAACAGGGTGGATTTCGGGAACCGGCCATGGTTGATCTGTTGCCGCGCCTTGGCTTCGATCTCGGCCCGGTCATAGCCCGCGTGCACCACGTTCTCGCCATGCTCCCGCCGTGCCTGACGGGTACCCACATCCACCGTGGGCGTGCCCAGAAAGGCGCCCTCGCGCAGGCCGGAGGAGGAATTGCCGATCAAACAGGCCGCATTGGCGATCAGCCGGGCATAATCCTCGGGCGTGAAGTTGCGGTAAAAATGCAGCTTGCCGTCGCCATTGACCTCGCGGTGCATGCGCAGGCCCTTGGAGACATCGTCCGAACCCGCATCCACGTTGGGCCACAGCCAGGCGGTCTGCATATCCAGGGCCAGCACGGCCGCCAAAGTCTCCTGCACCTGCTCGAAACCGTGGCCAAACTCGGTGGTAACGGGATGCTGCAAGACCACCAGATAAGGCTGGCTCGGATCCAGGGTGGCGCCGACGCCCCTGTTGGAGATGAACAGATCGGGAGGCAGGCTCAAATCCAGATCGGCGATCAGATCAATCGCCGGACAGCCCGTCATATGCACCCGAGACTCTTCTTCCCCCATGCGCAGGAGATAATCCTTGGCTAGGTCCGTGGCCGGGAAATGCAGATGGGCCAATTTGGAGACCGCATGCCGGACGCTTTCATCGATGCTGCCCGTGACCTCGCCACCCTGGGTATGGGCAACGGGAATATTCATATACGAGGCGGCGATGGCGGTGGCGATAGTCTCGAAACGATCCGCCACGGTCAGCACCACATCGGGGCGCAGGTTTTCGAACTGGGTCGAAAGATCCATGATCGCCATGCCGGTGGATTTCGCCATGGTGGTCGGGTTTTCACCTTCGACGATGGAATAGACCGTGGCCGAGGGTTCGAAACCGTCGGCGCGGATATTGTCCACCGCATGGCCAAAGCGATACAGCAGCGCCGAGGCGCCGACGATGGTTTGCAGTTCGAGATCAGGATGATCCTCGACCGCCCGCATGACGGATTTGATACGGCCATAATTGGCCCGGCTATTGACCACGACGCAGATTTTGCGCCGGGTTTTGTTACTACTCATTGCAGATCCTCTAGACGCAGCCAACGGTCGGCGGCCACATCCCGGGCCAGGGTGCGGCCCAAAATTTCATCCAGCCTGGTGGCGGCGATACCGGTGCCTGGTTTCTTGGCGGTCAGCATATCCGCCGCCAGCACCGTGCCCTTGTCCAGGGCCCGCGTGGGCGCCAGGCTTTTGGTGAACAGCCCGCGCATGGTTTCCAATTCGTCGGCGACCGCATCCTTGTCCACCGGATTGGCGTCCATCTGGGCGAAAGCCGCGCGCGCATCGGCAACCTGGCGGAATTGATCGAAGGTCAATGATGCCGGCACGTCGGGGCCGAACAGGCCGCGATCAAAAGTGACATGCACCTCGATCATATCGACGCCACGGGCCAGGGCGGCCAGGCTGGGAAACGGACTGCCGCTGTGATCGGACAAACCAACCGGGCAGCCGTGGGCATCGCGCAGTTCGTCGATCACGTTCAGGCCGACCGCATCCAGCGGCGTTGGGTAACGCGAGGTGCATTGAAACAAGGCCAGATCAACGCCCAGGGCACGGATGCCGGCGGCGCTGTCGGCAATCTCGGCCCAGCGGCTCATCCCCGTGGAAAGCAAGATGGGCCGGCCCGTCGTCGCCATGGCGGCCATCAAATCGGTTGATTTGTATTCGCCGGAGCCGATCTTCCAGGCCGGATGGCCCAGTTTGTCCAACAGCTCCACCGCCGCGACGGAAAAGGCGGAGCTGAGGAAAATCAAGCTTTTCTCGGCCGCATGTTCGGCCAATCCGGCCCATTGCTCTGCCGTGAACTCCATGCGCCGCCAATAGTCATAGCGGGTGGCGTCCTGCTTCGAAAATTTGACCCGGAATTCTTCGTCCAGTGTGGATTCCGCGGCCGCGATATGGGTCTGAAACTTGATCGCATCGGCGCCGGCGGCGGCGGATGCGTCAATAAAGGCATGCGCCGTGCCCAGGCTGCCGTCATGGGCCTGGCCGACCTCGGCAATCAAAAGTGCCGGGGCGCCATTGCCGACCGCGCGGTCGCCAATTTTTATACCGGTCACGCTCATTTCGTTCTCCATTCAGGCACCTCGCCCTCGCCCAAATCCCAGAACAGGCCGGCCATGATCTGCAGGCCCTCACGCATGACGGGCTCTACCGCGTGTTCAT
>CAYWYB010000157.1:0-11920 GCA_964462145.1 uncultured Rhodospirillaceae bacterium | reverse complement strand
CCAAGGCGGTGATCAAACCATTCTTGCCCACGGCCATGTCAGGTGTCCTTCCCGCTCTGATTTTTTCTGGCCGCTGCTTCCGGCGTCAGCCGCAGCACCAGGCGGTCGGGCAGGCGCATGTCGATGGCCGCCACATCGCGCTCGAATATCCGATGTTCCGCCGCCAGTTCCGCCAGACGGCCCCAGGCGCCAAAGGGATTGTCCGCGGGCAGATGAACCTTGATGCCGTTCTTCAAGCGCACATCCCAACGCCGCGCCCCGATCCGTACCGCCGCCTGGACCTGAGCGAACAGAACCGGTTTTTGCGACAGCATCTCGATCAAGGCCGCCGCGGCCTTGGGCGCATCCTTGCCCACGACGACGGGCAAATGGGCGAAACGGGCAAGATTATTCCGGGCGATCACCTCGCCGCCGTGATCAATCAGGACCTGGCGGCCCTTGTGTTGCCACAGGGCCAGGGCCTTGCGTTCGCGCAACAGCACAACAATGGTATCGGGTAGCCGGCGCTCCACCCGCGCCGTCTCCACCCAACCAAGTTGCAGCAGATTCTGGCGCGCCTGGTTTGGATCAAAGGCCAGGATCGATTGCCCGCTGCGTACGCCCATAGCGCTCAAAACCTGGCCCTTGCTGGTTTCGCCCCGGCCCGTGACAAAGACATGGCGTACGGACAGGCCGGCCCGAATGATCTGTTTATCGCTCCAGGCCGACAATTCGGCGCCGGCCACGGCCCAGGTCTTGCCGACGATATCGCTTTGCCACAGATACCAGCCACCAGCGCCCGCACCCGACATTATGACGGCACCGGCCAGCAGCAGACCCAAATACCACCGCCGGGTCCGGCCGCCCGGGCGGCGGCGCGGCGGGGCGATACGGGTTTTGGGATTAATCAACGCGCGCATCCGGCGTCCTCCACCATCCAACGCACCAGAGCGGGAAAATCAATGCCGTCATGGGCGGCCAGTTCCGGCACCAGGGACGTCGGCGTCATGCCGGGCTGGGTGTTGACCTCCAGCATGTACAAGGCGCCGGGTTCGCCAGCGGTGTCGTCATAACGGAAATCGGCCCGGCTGACGCCACGGCAGCCCAATGCAACATGGGCCCTTTCGGACAAATCCAAGGCCTGGGCATAAATATCCGCGTGGATCGGCGCCGGAATGACGTGCCGCGAGCCGCCATCGGCGTATTTAGCGTCATAGTCATAAAAACCGTCGTCGGTCAGAATTTCGGTCACGCCCAGGGCTTTGCCGTCCATCACCGCGACGGTCAGTTCCCGGCCCGGCACATAGCGCTCCGCCAATACTTCGTCCCCGTAGCGCCAATCACTGCCCACGGGCGGTGCGTTGTCGCCGGCCCAAACGATCCTGACGCCAAAGGTAGAGCCCTCGCTGGGCGGTTTCACTACATAGGGGCGATCCAGGGGGTCTTTTTCATTCACCGCCGCAACGGTGGACAGGCGGCCATCGGGGCATGGAATGCCATGGGCGCGGAAGACCTCCAGAGAGGCCGGCTTATACATGGCGACGGCGGAGGCGCGGACGCCGGAATGGGTATAGGGCAGCTCCAATAATTCCAGCAGACCCTGGACGCAACCGTCCTCGCCCCAGCGTCCGTGCAGAGCGTTGAACACCACGTCGGGTTTGATTTCAATCAGACGGCTGGCCAGGTCCGCGCCAACGTCAATTTCGGTGACCTGATAGCCGCCCGTGCGCAAGGCCTCGGCACAGGCCTTGCCCGACGTCAGTGACACCGGACGCTCGGCGGAGCGCCCGCCCATCAGAACCGCGACATGGCTGCTCATGGCGCTTCCTCCATCAGGACCAGTTCGGGCGTGTCATCCGGGTCGAACTCGCCAATGCGGCGGATTTCCCATTCCAGCATGACGCCGCTATGGGCATGAACCTTGCGGCGGACTTCCTCGCCCAGCGCCTCCAAATCGGCCGCCGTCGCCGTGCCGGTGTTGATCAGGAAATTGCAATGCAGCTCCGACACCTGCGCGCCGCCACGCACCAGGCCACGGCAGCCGGCCTGATCGATCAACTCCCACGCTTTCGCTCCACTGGGATTGTCATTATCGGGATTCTTGAAGGTACTGCCGCCGGTACGGGTATTGACCGGCTGGCTGTCCTTGCGCGCCTGGCGGACATCCTGCATGCGGGCGCTGATTTCCTGCTGATCGCCATGCTGGCCATGGAACTGCGCAGCGGTGAAAATCCAGTCCGCCGGCACGCCGCAATGGCGATAACTCATCTCCAATTCATCCAGGCCAATCCGGTGTATGGCGCCGGTGCCGTCCACCGCCTCGGCCCAGTCGAGAATATCCTTGAAGGCGCGGCCATAGGCGCCGGCATTGATGCGCAGACCACCCCCAATGGTGCCGGGGATGCCGCGCATGAATTCAAAGCCGACCAATCCGGCGTCGCGGCAGATCCGCGCCAGGTTCACGTCCAGCGCACCGGCGCCGGCGGTAACCGTGGTGCCGCTCACCTCGATCTCATTGAAGGCGCCGTCCAGGCGGATTACGACGCCGCGCACACCGCCATCACGGATCAACAGGTTGGAGCCGAGGCCCAGCACCGTGCGCGGGATATCGCGCGGGCATTCAGCCAAAAACGCCGCCAGGTCCTGGACATCTGCGGGCCGGAACAGCACATCCGCCGATCCGCCCACGCGGAACCAGGTGCTGCCCGAAAGGTCCACATGCTCGATATAACGTCCCCGCACCGCCGGCAGGCGGGACAGCAAGGTTTCGTTATGCACCTGGGTTACCATCATGCGGCACCTGCCAGGGCATCTAGTTGTTGCGGCAAGGCATTGGCCCAGCCGCTGATGCTGCCGGCGCCAAGGCACACAACCATGTCGCCCGCCGCCGCTTCCGCCGCGATCGTCGCCGGCAGATCCTCGGGCGCATCCAGGGCCAAAACCCGGCGATGACCGCGCGCCATCAGCCCTTGGATCAAGGCGTCACGGTCAATACCTTCGATAGGCTCTTCACCGGCGGCATGCACATGGGCCACGATCACCGTGTCGGCATCGTTGAAGCAGGTGCAGAAATCTTCGAACAAGTCACGCAGGCGGCTGAAACGATGGGGCTGAACGACGGCGACAATGCGGCCCTCGCAGGCGGCACGGGCGGCTTGCAGTACCGCCGAAATCTCAACCGGGTGATGGCCGTAGTCATCGATCACGGTGACACCGCCGGCCACGCCAGTCTGGGTGAAGCGGCGCTTGACCCCGGCGAAACCGTCCAGGGCCGCAAGCAGCACGTCATCGGGGATCTTCATTTCCAGACCGACGGCGATCGCAGCCAGGGCATTCAGGACATTGTGCTCCCCATGCATGGGCAGATGAAACCCCTGCAACAGCCTGGTTTCATCACTGACCCGATCGGTCAGGGCCACATCGAAATGCATCCCCGTGGGTGAAGCACTGAGATCGACGGCGCGCACGGCGGCCTGAGGGCTGAAGCCATAGGTGACGATACGGCGGTCGGAGATACGCCCGATCAAGGCCTGGACCTCCGGGTGGTCCAAACACATCACGGCGGAGCCATAGAACGGCAGGTTCTCGATAAAAATTTGAAAGGCCGCGCGCTCGGTCTCGAAATCGCCGTAAAAATCCAGATGCTCGGGGTCCATGTTGGTGACGATGGCAATGGTCGCGGGCAGTTTGGTAAAGCTGCCGTCGCTCTCGTCCGCCTCCACCACCATCCATTCACCTTCGCCCAACCGGGCATTGGTGCCATAGGCATTGATGATACCGCCGTTGATCACCGTCGGGTCATAATCGGCCTGATCCAGAATGGCCGCGACCATGGAGGTGGTGGTCGTCTTGCCATGGGTGCCACCCACAGCGATGGCCCATTTCAGGCGCATCAATTCGGCCAGCATTTCGGCCCGGCGGACCACGGGGATCATCGCCTCACGCGCCGCCACGACTTCCGGGTTGTCCGGCTGCACGGCGGATGAAATCACCACCACCCGCGCCTCGCCCAGATTCTCGGCAACATGGCCGATCTTAGCCTCGATCCCCAGTTCGCGCAGACGCAGCACATTGGCGCCCTCGGCCTGATCGCTGCCCTGCACCCCATAGCCCAGGTTATGCATGACCTCGGCGATGCCACTCATGCCAATACCGCCGATGCCGACGAAATGAATGATTCCGATATCCAGTGGCAGCGCCCTCATGCCGCGGCCCTCCCGGATAATTCCCCCGCCGCCAATGCCAGCGCCAGTTCCGCCAGCTGCGCGGCGGCATTTGGCTGGGCCCGGCCACGCGCGGCCTTGGCGGCATCGCGCAACATATCCGGATCGGTCATTAACCTGGCCAGATGCTCCGACAGGATGGTTGCGTTCAACTCGGCCTCGGGCAGCACCCAGGCACCGCCGGCGGAGCTCAACACTTCGGCATTGCGGCTTTGGTGATCGTCGGTGGCATGGGCATAGGGCACCAGCACGCTTGGCCGGCCCGCCATGGCCAGTTCGCTGACCGTACCGGCGCCACTGCGCGCGATGACCAGGTGGGCGGCCGCCAGCCGGTCGGGCATGTCGCTGAAAAAGGTCGCCGTCTCGGCCTGAATATCCGCCTCGTTATAGACCCGGCGCACCACCTCCAGATCCTCGGCCCGGCATTGCTGCACCACGATCAGGCGCCGGCGCAGATCAGGCGACAGGGCCAGCAGAGCCTGGGGGATTACCTCGGAGAAACGGCGTGCGCCCTGGCTGCCGCCAAAGATCAGGATTTCGAACGGCGCATCAGGTTCCGCCACCGTGTAGGGCTGATCGGCCAGGGCAAGAATATCGCCGCGCACCGGGTTGCCGGTCACCAGCTTCGGCTGACTGTTGGACGGTGGCAGGCCCTTGGTGACGGGAAACGAGGTCGCGATGGCGTCAACCCGGCGCGCCAGCAGGCGGTTGACCCGGCCCAACACCGCGTTCTGTTCATGGATGGCACGGGGCACAGACAGGCTAATCGCCGCCAGCATGGTGGGCAGGGAGGGATAGCCGCCAAAGCCGACCACCGCGGCCGGACCGACCTGTCGGATCAGACGCCGGGCCTGAATAGTGCCAAGAGCGATATTGATCATCGCCGCCAGCTTGCCCAAGACACCGCGCCCCGACGGCGTGGCGGAAGCCACATGGTGAATAGCCTGTCCCGGGAAACGGCCAGAGAAATCATCAGAGAACGTTTCGCCCCGATTGTCGGTGACGATATCAACCGCGCGTCCGCGCCGGTCCAACTCCGCCGCCAACGCTTGCGCCGGGAAAACGTGCCCGCCGGTACCGCCTGCCGCCAACATAATGCTGCCACTACCCGGCTTCATGGCATGCCCCCCAGATTGGGCCGGCGCCGGGTCAGGGCCAACACCATGCCCATGGCCAGGGCCAGGGCGAGCATGGAGGAACCGCCGTACGAAATAAATGGCAGGGTCATGCCCTTGGTGGGCAGCAGGTTCAGATTTACGCCGATATTGATCACCGCCTGCAGGCCAAACTGGGTCAACAGACCGGCGGCAGCCAGCAGCACGAACAGATCATCTTCGCGCAGCAGGCGGGCAAAGCCACGCAGGGTGATAAAACCGAACAGGGCGACGATAATCAGGCAGGCGATCAGGCCGAATTCCTCGCCCGCGACCGAGAAAATGAAATCCGTATGGGCATCCGGCAGGACCCGTTTGACCATGCCCTCGCCCGGCCCCCGGCCCAGCAAGCCGCCCTGGCCAAAAGCATCCATGGCCCGGTCGATCTGGTAGGAATCCCCGCTTGCGGGATTGATAAAGCGGTCGATGCGGCTGGCCACATGGGGAATGGTGGCATAAGCGGCGACGGCGCCGGCAAGGCCCAGGCCAAACAATGCGGTAACCCAGACAAGGGATAGACCGGCGATAAAGCATTGCCCGAACCAGACCACGGCGACCACCGCCGTCATGCCGAAATCGGGCTGTAATACCAGCAGCCAGGCGACCAGGGCGAACAGGGCGCAGCAGATCAAACCGCCCGGCACGCCTTCGCGTCGGCGCTGCTCGGCCAGCATCCAGGCGGCGACCACGGCAAAACAGGGTTTGATGAATTCCGATGGCTGGATCGACAGACCGGCGAATTGCAGCCAGCGGGTCGCGCCCTTGATTTCCGGGCCCAGAAACAGCGTCGCCAACACCAGCAACAGGCTGACGGCGAAACCGACAACGGAAATGCGCCGCACGCCGCGCGGGCTCATCAACGAGACCACGAACATCACCGCCACCGCCACGGGCAGAAAGACCGCCTGGCGCAGGACAAAATGCTGGCTTTGCAGTTGCAGCCGTTCCGCCACGGCGGGGCTGGCGGCCAAGGTCAACAAGGTGCCGATGGCAATCAACAAGGTCACCGCCAACAGGGTCCAGCGGTCCACGGTCCACCACCAGCGGCCAACGACGGATGTATCGGTGCGCGCGAAGGTGATCATCCGAGCCCTCCCGCCGCGCGGCGCGGTTCGCCATGGTGCCCATTATCACCGTTGCCGCCATCGCCAACGATATCCTGGGCCAGGGTACGGAATTGGTCGCCGCGGGCTTCGAAAGAGGCGAATTGATCAAAGCTGGCACAGGCCGGTGACAACAGAACTATGCCGCCACCCGCCGCCAAGGCCTGGTCATGAGCCGCCCGCACTGCCGTCGCCAGGTCACCGGATATTTCGCATTCCAGTTCGCCGTGCAATTTCTCCGCGAAGCCTTCGGCTGCCTCGCCAATCAGAAAGGCCCGGGCGATGCGGGGGAAATACGGCGCCAGGGCATCAATGCCGCCTTGTTTGGCAATACCACCGGCGATCCAGTAAATATCTTCATAGGCCGCCAAGGCATGGGCGGCAGCCTCGGCATTGGTCGCCTTGGAGTCATTGACGAAGAGGACATTGCCCTGGCGCGCCACCACTTCCATGCGGTGCGGCAGACCGGGATAAGTACGCAGAGCAGGGATGATCTGCGCCTCGGTCAGGCCCAGGGCCTCGGCCATGGCAAAGGCCACGGCGGCATTCTGCCAGTTGTGGGCGCCGCGCAAGGTCTCGATGCCATTTAGATCCGCAACCGGCTGTTCCGTGCCGGTACGATGCAACCGGCCATTGAGGACAAACAAGCCGCCGCCAATCTCGCGGCCAATGGCTATTTCCACCACCTTGCGGTCCGCCGCCCGCATATCCTGGCAGATCCGGGCCGACCATTCGTCATCACTGCCCAATACTAAGGTCGCGTCGGCATCAGCCATCTGCAACAGGCGGCGCTTAGACGCGATGTAGCCTTCCATGCCGCCATGGCGATCCAGGTGATCGGGACTGATATTCAACAGCGCCACCACCTGGGGCCGCAGCCCCGTTGTCAGATCGATCTGATACGAGGACAGTTCAAGGATATAAGTTCCCGCCCCATCGAGATCGTCAAAATCCAGAACCGGCAGTCCCAGATTTGCGCCGGCCTGCACCGCCCGGCCCGCCGTTGACAAAATATGCCGCAGCAATGACGTGGTGGTGGATTTTCCGTTGGTGCCGGTGATCGCCGCCACCGCCGCCGCCGGGCGGGTCCGGGCAAATAATTCAACGTCGCCCAGAATCTCGGCACCAAGCCGCTGCGCCAGGCCGACGACCATATGCGGCTTCGGGTGGGTCAAGGGTACGCCGGGACTTAGGATCAGAGCAGTGATACCGGCCCAGGCCTCGGGCGAGGGCGCGGCTGCTTCGGCGCCAAGTGCGACCGCATCCCGCCGCCGGTTTGGGTCGTCATCCCAGACCAGAACCCGCGCGCCGCCAGCGATGAGTGCCCGGGCCGCCGACAGTCCGGTCCGGCCCAGGCCGTACACCGCCACGGCTTTGTCATGATATGTGTCTATGACGATCATGGTTCAGCGCAGCTTCAATGTGGCCAGGCCGATCAGGGCCAGTATGACGGCGATGATCCAAAAGCGGATGACGATGGTCGGCTCCGCCCAGCCCTTTTGTTCGTAATGGTGATGCAGTGGCGCCATGCGAAAGACCCGGCGCCCGGTCATCTTGAAGGATGCGACCTGGACGATCACCGATACCGTCTCCAGCACGAACAGACCGCCGATGATGGCCAGGACGAATTCATTTTTGGTCACCACGGCGACGGCGCCCAAACCGCCGCCCAGGGACAGGCTGCCCGTATCGCCCATGAAGACCATGGCCGGCGGCGCATTGAACCAGAGAAACCCCAGCCCGGCCCCCACCAGGGCGCCGCAATAGACCGCCAGTTCACCGGCTCCCGGCACGGTGTGCAGTTGCAGGTACGCACCGAAGATCACATTACCGGTCAGGTAGGCGATCAGGGCAAAGGCGGAGGCGGCGATAATCAACGGCCCGATGGCCAGACCATCCAAGCCGTCGGTCAGATTGACCGCATTGGATGAACCGACAATGACCACTGCGGCGAAGGGAATGAAAAATAGTCCCAAATCAAATAGCAGGCCCTTGACGAAAGGCACGGCAAGATGGCTGGACAATGCGTCCGGTTGAAACGACATGATCCACATGGTGGCAAGCACGGCGACGATCAGTTCCAGCACCAGCTTCAGCTTGCCGGACAGGCCGCGCACGTTGGCCTGGGTCACTTTCAGGTAGTCATCGACAAAACCGATCAGGCCGAAACCGGCGGTAACCAGCAGCACCGCCCAGACGAAGCGGTTGGAGAGATCGGCCCACAGCAGAGTGGACACGGACAATGCCAGCAGGATCAGGAAGCCGCCCATGGTGGGCGTGCCCTGCTTGGCCACGATGTGCCGTTCCGGCCCGTCATCGCGGATCGGCTGGCCCTTGCCCTGCTTGCTGCGCAGCCAGCGGATCAGGGGCGGGCCGAGGATGAAGCTGATGATCAATGCGGTCATCACCGCCGCCCCGGTGCGGAAGGTCAGATAGCGAAACAGATTGAAGATGCGGAAATCTTCAGCCAGGGGATAGAGCAGATTGAAAAGCATCGCCCGCCCCCTATCCGCTAACCGCTGCAGGATCGGAAGTACCAAGGGCCAGCAAGGCCTGCACGATGGGCGCCATGTTCAGGCCCAGGGAGCCTTTGACCAATACGGTATCGCCGGGCCGGACCCCGGCCATGACTTTTGCCAGCAAGTTCTTCGACGTCGCCTCGTGGGCACCGCGCATATATTTGGGCAAGGCATCGAACAGTTGCGCCATCAGTGGGCCACAGGCAAAGACCTGATCAACCCCGGCATCGACCAAGGCCGGCGCCAGGGCGGCATGCAGCTCCGGCGCTGTTTCACCCAATTCCAGCATATCGCCCAGTACGGCGATACGGCGGCCCGGCGCTTCGACCTCTATCGCGCCCAAGGTCTCGATTGCCGCCGCCATGGCGATGGGCGAGGCGTTATAGCTTTCATCAATGATCAGCAAATCACCGTCATTGAAAGCGATGCGGTGGCGTTCGCCCCGCCCCTTGGGCGCCGCCACCTCGGCCATGGCCAGGGCGGCCAGTCCCAGATCCGCATCCAGGGCCCGCACGGCGGCAAGAACGGCAAGGCTGTTGATGGCCCAATGGCGGCCCGGTGCGCCGACTTTATAGGTTACGGCCTGGCCATCGATATCGGCGGAAATACAGTTGCAGGCCGGGTGCTGCGCCAGGCCGATCAAACGCGCCTGGGCTTCGGCGTGGGCGCCAAAGGAAATGATCCGGTCGACGCCGGCCGCCTCGGCCGCGCGCACCAAATAGTCATAATGGGCATTGTCACGGTTCAGGATCGCCACGCCGCCCGGCTGCAGACCCGTAAAAATCTCCGCCTTGGCATCGGCGATCTGGCTGAGCGAGGAAAAGAATTCCAGATGCACTGGCTCCACATTGGTAATGATCGCCACATGCGGGCGGACCATGCGGCTTAACGGTGCGATCTCGCCGGCATGATTCATGCCCAATTCAAACACGCCAAAACGGCTATCGGCGGGCATCCGCGCCAGACTAAGAGGCGCGCCCCAGTGATTGTTCAGGTTGCCTTCCGAGGCATGGGTCGGAGCGCTTCGGGCCAGGGCCTGATACAGCGCCTGTTTGGTGCCCGTCTTCCCCACACTGCCCGTTACCGCCACGATGCGGGCGTTGCAGCGTTGCCGCGCGGCCCGGCCCAGTGCTTCCAGCCCGGCCAGGGTATCGTCAACCCGTAACAAAGGCGCTGCGGGGTCCAGATCATCGATGTCGCGGCTGACCATTGCCGCGGCAGCGCCGCGGGCCAAGGCATCTGCGACAAAGCCATGGCCATCAAAGTTCGGTCCCTGGATCGCTACGAACAGATCACCGGCCCGAACCGTGCGGCTGTCGATGGAGACGCCACTGGCCTGCCAGTCGCTGTTGCATTGGCCATTCGTGGCGGCGGCGGCCTCGGCGGCCTGCCAAAGAGCAGCGGTGGTCATGGCCTGCCCTCCGCCAAAATACGCGCGGCAACCTGGCCATCATCAAAGGGGTGGGTTACGCCGGCGACGGTCTGTCCGGTTTCATGCCCCTTGCCGGCAAGCAGCAGAACATCGTCCGGACCCAATGCTGCGATGGCGGCGGAGATGGCCTCGCCTCGATCCCCGATCTCGATGCCGCCAGGGCAGTCAGCAAGAATTTCCGCGCGGATAGCGTCAGGCGCTTCGCTGCGCGGGTTGTCATCAGTGACAATCACTTTGTCGGCCAGATCAGCGGCGATACGGCCCATCAAGGGACGTTTGCCACGGTCCCGGTCGCCGCCGCAGCCAAAGACCACGACCAGTTGCCCCTTGGTATGGGGCCGCAGGGCGGTGATGGCGGCACGCAGGGCTTCCGGCTTGTGGGCATAATCGACAAAGACGCCGCCCTTATCAGCCGGGCCTGCAACCGCCTGCAAACGCCCCGGCACGCCGGTCAATTGCGCGGCGGCGGCCAGCACGGCCTCGGGCTCTTCGCCGCAAGCCAACACAAGGGCGATGGCGCACAGGACGTTCTCTGCCTGGAAGGCACCGATTAATGGCAGATCCAGCACGGCCTGCCGGCCCTGAGCCGAAACGGTCAGTCTCTGCCCATGGCCGACCAGTTCGCGGCGCGGCAGATCAACATCGCCCCCCGCGCCGAAAGTCAGCACATTGTGCTTCCGTGCCTGGCAGGCAGCACGCAAACGCGGCGTCAGGTCAGACGACGCCGGCAGCACGGCGGTACCGCCCGGCGCCATGACGACGTTGAACAGATGCAGCTTGGCCTGAAGGTAGGCTTCCTCGTCCGCGTGATAATCCAAATGGTCGCGCGACAGATTGGTGAAGGCCGCGACCATCACCTTGACCCAATCCAGGCGCCGCTGCTCCAGACCATGGCTGGATGCTTCCAGTGCCAGATGATCCACGCCGGCATCGACCAGATCGCGCAAGGCTTCATGCAGAACGACAGGGTCTGGCGTGGTATGGGCCAGTTTGCGCTGCAAGGGCCCGGAGTTGACGCCCAACGTCCCCAGGCTGGCGCCAGAACGGCCCATGGCCACCCAGATCTGGCGCACGAAATCGGCGACGGAGCTTTTCCCCGATGTCCCGGTTACCGCCACGATGGTCTTGGGCTGGGCGGCAAAAAAGCGCGCCGCCAGTTGCGAGAGGCGGCGGCGTGGTTCTTCATCCTCGATGATCGGCACATCAGCTTGGTGATCCGGCGTGATGCCCAGCGTTGCCGCCAAACCGGGCGGCCCCAGCAAGGCGGCGGCGCCCCGGCGGATGGCCTCGGGCACGAAATCAGCGCCGTTCACGGCACTGTCGGCGACACTACTGGGCAGGGCGGCGAACAGATAGCCGGGCTCGACCAGGCGGCTATCCGCCGTCAGTCCAGTAATCTCCCTATCCGCCAGTTGGCTCACGTTGTTCCCCATCAGTTCAGTTAACCGCAATTTTCCGGCCTCGATGATCGACCCGGCTATACAATGGCTGCGCCATGGCCCGCCGGACC
>CAYWYB010000156.1:0-11989 GCA_964462145.1 uncultured Rhodospirillaceae bacterium | reverse complement strand
GCGCGTGAACAAGCCACGGCCGAATTGAAAAAGCTGCGGAACATGTCGCCCATGTCGGCGGAAGCGACCGTGGTGCGCAATTATCTTGATTGGATGCTGTCGATCCCTTGGAAGAAACGCTCGCGTATCTCCAAGGATCTGGATCACGCGCAAAAGGTCCTGGACGAGGACCATTATGGCCTTGAAAAGGTCAAGGAGCGGATTCTCGAATACCTCGCCGTGCAACAGCGCACGAACAAGGTCAAGGGTGCGATCCTTTGCCTGGTGGGCCCGCCCGGCGTCGGTAAGACCTCGTTGGGTAAATCCATTGGCCGGGCCACGGGGCGCGAATTTGTCCGCATGTCCTTGGGCGGCGTGCGGGACGAGGCTGAAATCCGCGGGCACCGCAGAACGTATATCGGTTCCATGCCCGGCAAGATCCTGCAAGGGATGAAAAAGGCCAAGCGAAGCAATCCGCTGTATCTGCTGGATGAAATCGACAAAATGGGTGCCGATTTCAGGGGCGATCCCGCATCGGCACTATTGGAAGTGCTGGACCCGGAACAGAACAATACTTTCAACGATCATTACTTGGAGGTCGATTACGATCTTTCCGACGTAATGTTCGTGACCACGGCCAATACCCTGCGTCTGCCGCAGCCGCTGCTTGACCGGATGGAAGTGATCCGCATCTCGGGTTACACCGAGGATGAGAAGGTCGAAATCGCCCGGCGTCATCTGATTGCCAAGGTGTTGAAGGATTCCGGCCTGAAAGAGGGCGAATGGTCCATTTCCGACGGTGCCCTGCGTGATTTGATCCGTTATTACACCAGGGAAGCCGGTGTTCGTAATCTGGAGCGGGAACTGGCCAGCCTGGCGCGCAAGGCGGTGCGCGATATCGTCCAGAAGAAATTCGAGAAAGTGAAACTCGACCGCCGTAACCTGGGCAAATATGCCGGTATCAAGCGCTTCCGTTATGGCGAGATCGAGGCCGAGGATATGGTCGGTGTGGTTACCGGTCTGGCCTGGACAGAGGTTGGCGGCGAGTTGCTGACGATTGAATCCCTGGTTCTTCCGGGCAAGGGCAATATGAAGTACACCGGCAAACTGGGCGATGTGATGCAGGAATCGATCCAGGCCGCTGCCTCATATGTGCGTTCGCGCGGTGTGGATTTTGGTATCAAACCGACGGTATTCGAGAAGCGTGATATCCATGTCCACGTGCCCGAAGGTGCGACACCAAAGGATGGACCGTCCGCCGGCGTGGCTATGTGCGTATCCATTGTCTCCACCCTGACCCGCATCCCGATTCGGCGCGATATCGCCATGACCGGCGAAATCACCTTGCGTGGACGGGTTCTGCCTATTGGCGGCCTGAAGGAAAAATTATTGGCGGCGCTGCGCGGTGGTATCAAGACCGTGTTGATTCCGAAGGAGAATGAAAAGGATCTCGCCGATATTCCAGATAACGTCACAAGTGGTCTGGAGATTATTCCGGTCACCAGCGTTGATCAGGTGATGGAACATGCCCTGGTAACCCGCCCTGTGGCTATCGATTGGCCTGAGGATGAGGATGATGACGAGATCAAGGTATCCGAGAACAAGGATACTGAAAGTATCGTCACGCATTGACCAGTTTCATATCACACGGACCGGCGTGGTAATGGCGACGACGATATTATCGTTGTACTGAACCCATGCCGGATCGTGACCACAATCACTAATATTGCGAAAAACCGGGTTTAGCCCGGTTTTTCCTTTTGACCGTGCGTCATTGCGCGCCTAAACTTCTCTCATCTGAGCGGTTTATTTTCATACGAATTGTGACAACAGGGTAACAAGGGGGCGCACGTGAATAAAAATGATCTGATTGCCGCCGTCGCTGCATCCGCCAGCCTATCGAAAGCTGACGCAACTCAAGCGGTGGAAGGTGTCTTCAATACAATCTCAACAGCGCTGAAGGACGGAGGTGAAGTTCGCCTCGTGGGCTTCGGCACTTTCAGCGTATCAACGCGCAAAGCCAGTACCGGTCGTAATCCGAGAACTGGCGAAAGCATTCAAATACCGGAGACGAGGCAGCCGAAGTTCAAGGCGGGCAAGGGTCTCAAGGACGCTGTTAACTAGCGGCCTGAACGTTGCGGCCCGATAATATCGGGCGTACAACGGAAACCAAAGAAATACCGGTCGCGCCGCGGCCGGTATTTTTTTGTTACAAAACCTAATCTCCGATTTCCGGCGCGCACTGGGCCAATGTGGTGATATCGGCATGCTCCATGCGATAGGGTCGCCATGGCTCTTTATAGGACATCTTGATACGGTCATAAAAAGTCCGCGTGGGGTTCCAATCCAACACTGACAGATCCAACCTCGCACAACCTCTCTCCAGCGCGGTGCGTGCCACCGCCGCCATCAAGGCTTGTCCCAATCCCAGGCCCCGGACATGATCCTCAACGAACAGGTCTTCAATATACAGACCGGCCCGGCCTTCCCATGTGGAATAGTTTTGAAAGAAAAGGCAGATGCCCACTGCCGCGGCTTCATGTTCGGCAATCAGGCATTCAAAGCGTGGGGAGAATTTGCCGGATCCGTCGGCTCCTTCGCCGAAACCGTCCCGCAGGATATCCGCCTCCGTTACCTTGACCGAACTTGCCGGCTCGTTCTCGTATTCAGCCAACGCCATTATCAGGCGGACAATGTCTCCGGCGTCACCGGCCTTGGCCCAGCGGATCGCCGTGGTGGGGGTGTTTGTCTTCATCTCATCCTCGTCCGGGCCAAATGTTCGCTCGGCGCTTTATAGCAGCCGGCAGCCGCCGTTGGTATCGCGGGCTTTGAGGGGAAATCCGTTCAGATCGCTGCTCGTGAAAATAATCGTATATTTGTTCGTCGTATTTTGCTTTGGCGGCTTGGCGCTTTTGGCTCTTGCGGTGTATGATGACCGCGATAACCCGGTACGCGCCGGTTCATAAAGCTGATAAAGCCGAAAAACTTGCCATGGCGGAAACTCATAGGGTAAGTGTGTTTTTGCGTTTGCTGATATGCGCAAGCATTGGCGTTTTGGCGGGCGTGTGTATGGGTTAGTGGACGTAAACAATTTGTCTTGGCGCCGGTTGCCTAATCACGGGCGGAAACCCCGGCGTTATTCATAGGGAGCAATATGAGCGGGATGCGATACCAAGCCCCTGGCTCGGTCGATGAAGCGGTAGCGCTTTTGGCCGACGCAAACGGAGCCGCGCGCGTACTAGCGGGCGGGACCGATCTTTTAGTGCAACTTCGTCTTGGCATGATCAGCCCGGACCTGGTCGTGGATATTAAAAAAATTGCCGAAACGCAGGGCATTACCGCCGATGGCGGCGGATTCTGCATCGGCGCCTCGGTGTCTGGCGCGGAATTGGGCGAGAACGCCGAATTGAAGGCGGCATACCCGGGCGTGGTCGAAGGGGCGGAGCTGATTGGCTCCACGCAGGTACAGGGCAGGGCCACCATGGCCGGCAATCTGTGCAATGCCTCGCCGGCCGCCGATAGCGTGCCTGCCTTGATCGCCGCCGGTGCCACCTGCACCGTGGCGGGACCCGGCGGACAGCGCGAGGTTCCGGTTGGCGATATTCCCACCGGTCCAGGTCAGACCTCTTTGGGCGACGGCGAATTCATCGTCAATATCAAGTTGCCGGCGCGCCCCGCCAATTCCGGGGATGCCTACCTGCGGATGATCCCGCGGACGGAGATGGATATCGCCATTGTCGGTGCCGGGGTTAACCTGGTCCTTGATGACAGCGGTACCTGCACCGCCGCCACCTTTGTTTTGGGTGCTGTTGGCCCGACCACGATTACCGTGGCCGACGCTGGTGCCGCCCTGGTTGGCACCAAGGTTGACGATGCCGCCCTGGCCGCCGTCGCGGCGGCGGCAAGTGCTGCCGCCACACCCATCAGTGATAAGCGTGGCACGGTCGAATACCGCACCAAGGTCGCTGGCGTCATGGCCTCACGTGCCGCCGCCATCGCGGCCGAGCGCGCCAAGCAAGCGTAGGGAGCTAGATAATGGCGAAACATCATATTACGACGACACTCAATGGCGAGGAGGCCGAGTACCTGTGCGAGCCGCAGGAAACCCTTCTTGATGTGCTGCGCGACCAAGTCGGCCTGACGGGGACCAAGGAAGGTTGCTCCTCTGGCGACTGCGGTGCTTGCTCCGTCATGCTGGATGGACGTCTGGTCTGCTCCTGCCTGGTTCTTGGCGTCGAGGCCGAAGGCAAGACGGTCGAGACCATTGAAGGCATGGCGGACGGCGAAGAGCTGCATCCCTTGCAGCAGAAATTCCTGGAAGAGGCCGCCCTGCAATGCGGTTTCTGCACACCGGGCGTTTTGGTCGCCGCCAAGGCCCTGTTGGATACCAACAACAACCCGACCGAGACGGAAGTGCGCTATTGGCTGGCCGGAAACCTGTGCCGTTGTACGGGCTACGACAAGATCATTCGCGCCGTCATGGATACCGCGGCCGATATGCGGGGAGCCTAGGACATGAACGAACAACCGAAACAGTTTAAATGGGTAGGTACACGTACCATTCGCCCCGATGGGGTGGAGAAGGTAACGGGCCGGGCCAAGTTTGGCGCCGACCTGGTGCTACCCGGTATGCTGGAGGGGAAGGTTGTCCGCAGCCCACATGCCCATGCCCGCATCAAGTCCATCGACACCTCCAAGGCCGAGGCGCTGACCGGCGTCAAGGCTGTGATCACTGGCGCCGATATGCCCGAGGCCGAGTCGAAACTGGTCGCCGCCGGCGAGGCGATGATCAATTTCCGGGATCTGGCTCACAACGTCATTGCCAAGGACAAGGTCTTTTACGACGGTCATCCGGTGGCCGCGGTCGCGGCTGTCAGCAACGAGATCGCCGTACAGGCCGCTGCCTTGATCGAAGTTGATTACGAGGTGCTGCCCCACGTCATCGATGTCAAGGAGGCCATGAAGGACGACGCGCCTGTCTTGCACGATCATATCTTCACCGCCGGCGTCAAGCCAAAGCCGGAGAAGCCTTCGAATGTCGCCAGCCGGGTTGAGTTCGGCATGGGTGATGTGGATGCCGGCTTCGCTGCCGCGGATGTGGTGATTGAACGTGAGTTCACCACCAAGCCGGTGCATCAGGGCTATATCGAACCCCATGCCGCCGTGGCAGATGCCGGTCAGGATGGCAAGTTGGATATCTGGACCTCCAGCCAGGGTCATTTCATGGTGCGGGGTTTCTGCGCCGGCCTGTTGCAGATCGAGATGTCGAAAATCAAGGTGACAGCGGCCGAGATCGGCGGCGGCTTTGGCGGCAAGACCACCGTTTATCTGGAGCCTCTGGCGTCCATGCTGTCGCGCAAGGCGGGCCGTCCGGTGCGCATGTCAATGTCCCGCCAGGATGTCTTCCGTGCCTCGGGCCCGACCTCGGGCGCGGCGATGACGGTTAAGATCGGCGCGAAAAAGGACGGTACCATTGTTGCCGGTGATGCCACCTTGTGCTTCCAGGCAGGCGCCTTCCCGGGCTCTCCCGTGGGACCGGGCTGCATGACGGCCTTCACGCCTTATGAAATCGACAACGTGCGTATCGTTGGTTTCGATGTGGTCTCGAACCGGCCAAAAGTAGTTGCCTATCGTGCCCCCGGCGCGCCGATTTCGGAATACGCGGTTGAATCCGTGGTCGATGAATTGGCCGGCGAACTAGGTTTGGATCCCATCGCGTTCCGGGAAAAGAACGCGGCCAAGGAAGGTACCAAGGCAGCTTATGGCGTGACCTTTGGCGCTATCGGCATGGTCGAAGGCCTGGAAGCCGCCAAGGCGACGGAGCATTACAAGATTCCGTTGGGCCCCAATCAGGGCCGTGGCGTGGCCTCGGGCTTCTGGTTCAATATCGGCGCTGAATCCTGCGCCGGTATCCGGATCAACGAAGACGGCACCATTGGCCTGACCGAGGGCAGCCCCGATATCGGCGGCTCCCGTGCTTCCATGGCGATCATGGCGGCTGAGGTTCTGGGCACCGACGTGGACAAGGGTAAGCCGAACGTGGTGGATACCGACGCCACGGGCTATCACTTCGTCACGGGCGGCAGCCGGGTCACCTTCGCCACGGGTATGGCAGTGGTTGACGCGGCCAAACTGGCCATTGACGAGATGCGGGCCCGCGTGGCCCAGGTCTGGGAAGTGGACGTGGATGGCGTGGTCTGGGAAGACGGCTACGCCAAGCCGGCTTCGTCGAATGTTGGTGATTTCGAACCGATGTCCATCAAGGACATCGCCGCCATCGCCAACAAGACCGGCGGGCCTATCTCTGGCCATGCGGACATCAATGCCAAGAATGCCGGTCCGGCCTTCGGCACCCACATCTGTGATGTGGAAGTCGATCCCGATACTGGTCATGTGACGGTGTTGCGTTACACGGCTGTTCAGGACGTGGGCCGGGCCATTCATCCGGGCTATGTGGAAGGCCAGTTGCAGGGCGGTGCCGCCCAAGGCATCGGGTGGGCTCTGAATGAAGAGTACATCTATGATGACAACGGCAATCTGGATAATCCTGGTTTCTTGGATTACCGCATTCCCGTGGCCTCGGATCTGCCGATGATCGATGCGGTGATCGTGGAAGTGCCGAACCCGACACACCCGTTCGGTGTGCGTGGCGTGGGCGAGGTACCGATCATTCCGCCATTGGCGGCGGTCTCCAACGCGGTCGCGGCCGCGACGGGTGTCCGCTTCACCGAACTGCCTCTTTCGCCGCCGACCATTCTGGCCGGTCTGGCAAAGGGCTAGCGCAAGGAACCTGAGAACCGGAAACTCCAAGGCCTCAATAAGGTTGTCTTGATATGGCTATGGTCAAGGTCACGCTGACCACCGGTACTGCCCAGCAGTTCACCGACGGCGAGACTGTAGTCCATGTCGAGGCCCGCAACGCCAACCAGATGGTCAAGGCGTTGGAGGCGAAGTTTCCGGGGCTTGGCACGGCGATTGAGCAGACCATGTCCGTCGCTCTGGATGGCGTGATCCTGCCCGATGCGTTCCTGGAAAAGGTCGACGAGGATACTGAGATCTTCATTCTGCCCAAGATTGGCGGCGGTTAGAAGAATCCAGCTTCCAAATATGATTGAGGGCGGCTCTTTTAGGGCCGCCCTTTTTCGTTGCGATATGCTCTAGTTGGGCGGCGGGCGCAGGCGCCAGACCGGGATCAGGAAGACCAGGCAGGCGACCAGAAACAGCAGGGATGCGACCAGATTTATCCAGTCATCCGCGCGAACCGCTGCTCATGTGAAAAAGCCCGCCGAAGCGGTGAACAGCAGCCAGCCCGCGAGGTTGTAGCGCCATGCCCGGCGCGGCGTCATGCCCGATAAACGGACAGGCCGTCCCAATCGAATTCGACGCCGTGGCCTGGGCGTTCGGGGGCCACGGCGTGACCTGTATCGTTCAGAACCATAGGATTGGCAATGAAACGTTCCAGGCCGAAGCCATGCACTTCAAGATAGGATTTGTTGGGCACGGCGGCCAGCAGATGCACATGCAGATCATGCACGCCGTGAGAGGTCACGGGCAGGTTATTGGCCTCGGCCAGGTGCGCCACCTTCATCCAGACCGTGATGCCGCCGCAGTTGGAGACATCGGGTTCCGGAAAATCAACGCCGCCCGCCGCGATCAGATTGCGGAATTCGTATAGGGAATGCAGGTTCTCGCCCGCAGCGATGGGCAGGCCGCCTTGTTGGGCAATACGGCCATGGCCGATGGGATCGTCGGGAATTGTCGGTTCTTCCAGCCAGACCAGGCGGTATTCCGACAGCGCCTTGGCGGCACGGATCGCCTGATCCACCCGCCAGCGCATGTTGGCGTCCACCATCAGAGGGAAGTCAGCGCCGAGAAAATCGCGCATTGCAGCGACCCGTTCCAGGTCCTCGCTCAGATTATCACGCCCAACCTTCATCTTGATCGCCTTGAAGCCTTTGTCCAGATTGTCCTGGGTCTGGGCCAGCAGCTTTTCCAGGGGGAAGAACAAATCAATGCCCCCCGCGTAGGCCAGGACATTGGCATCATGACCGCCCAGCAGACGCCATAGGGGCTGGCCGGCCCGCTTGGCCTTCAGATCCCACAAGGCGATATCGACGGCCGAGATGGCGAAGGATGTCGGGCCGCCGCGCCCGGCATAATGCAGGTGCCACCACATTTTCTGCCATAAATCTTCGATGCGGCTTGCCTCCGCCCCAATCAACAGGGGCGTTATGTCATCGCGGATCAGGCTGAGAATGGCGTTGGCGGAATTGCCGACGGTGTAGGTATAGCCCAGGCCCTCGACGCCCTCGTTGTTGCGAATACGCACGGTGACCAGTTCGAAATGGCTCATTTCGCCATGGGTTGAATCCGACAGGGTCTCGGGCAGGGGAATGGAAAAACGCTCGGCTTGAACGGTGGCGATAGTCATGGGGACTCCAGATTCTAGCGTGGCAACAGGGTTATGGCGGCGATCTGGCGGCCATAGTCGCTCTCGTCGCGGTGGCAGGAGCGGCGATAGCTGTAGAAGCGGCGGTCATCGGCATAGGTATCAAGGGCGGTATCGTGGCTATGCCCCAGGCCAAGACGTTCCAGACGCGACATGACGAAGCCGGCCAGATCAAATTGATGATGGCCGGCTTTGTCCGACGGCACGAAATATTGCGCATGACCGGCATCCTGGGCCGTGAACGTAGCCTCAAATTCCGGCCCGACCTGATACGAGGCTTGCGCGATACAGGGGCCTAGGACGGCTGAAATCCGTTTTCGCTGCGCGCCCTGGTCTTCCATTTCCTGCACCGTCGCCTCCAAAACGCCGGCCAGAGCACCTTTCCAGCCCGCATGCGCCGCACCAATGACGCCGCCTTCGGCATCGGCGAATAACACCGGCGCGCAGTCGGCGGTCAGAATACCCAGGGCCAGGCCCGGCGTGGTGCAGACCATGGCATCGCCCCTTGGTGCCTCGCCCGGTTGCCAGGCCTGTTCCACTACGATGACGTCGGCGCTGTGGATCTGATGCACGGTGATTAATTGATCCGGAGCCACGCCAAGGCTGTCCGAGACGCGGGCCCGGTTCTGTCGGACCGATTCCCCATCGTCGTCGGAGCCGTAACCGCAATTAAGGCCCGCATGAATACCGTTCGACATGCCGCCTTCGCGGGTAAAGAAACCATGCGCGAATTTATCGCTGTCCAGGTGCGGCAGGGTAATGGGGCGTGGCTGCATCAAGTTTCCTCGAAACCAGGTGGTGGCATCTGGCCAGGCGAGGTGACGGCCATGACCTTGAACAATTGTCCCATTTGATCCTGGCCGGTCAGACGATGCAAGGCCGTCTGGATGGCTTCCTGTTGTACCGCCGTCGCGCGCCGCTGTAGGTTTGCCGCCCGCGTGGCGATGCCCAATTGTTCCAGAAAGGCACCCTGGCTGACCGGGCCATGACTGACTGCCCCGGACGCGGCCTCGGCGAGGGCCTGAAAATCTACGTGCGCGGTCAGATCCGCTTGGCCCGGATGGGCGAGTGGATCGACATATTCATGGGCCCGCATCGCCTGCAGGGTATCGCCCGGTGCGCTATGGCCATGGCCATAATCAATGATCAGGCCGGCACCGCCGTGTTGCAGCAGATGCTGGCTCAACTCCGACATCGCCGCGGATCGTGCCGGCGAGACCTCGAAAATAGCGTCCCTGGGCGCTGATTGGACGGCGGCGGGCAATGGGGCGCTTGGCACAACGGCGGGATCGAGTTGCAGGCACAGTTGTTTGTCGGAGAGGGCAACCATGCGTTCATGCCAGCCGTCATCCTTGCGCTGGAATTGCCGGATCGGCAGGGCGTCAAAAAACTCGTTGGCGACGGCAATGGTGGGGCCAGGGGGCAGATCGGCGATACGGTCGTGCCATTGCACCTCTTTGTCCGCCAGGGCCCGTTGCTGGGCGGCGCGCAATACGGGGCTGGTTTCCACCAGCTGAATGCGCGCGGCCTGGGTAAAGCCGGGCATGGCCGCTGCGGCCCGCAGGGCATCGGCCATCAGTGTGCCCCGGCCCGGGCCCAGTTCGACGAAACTGAAAGGATCGGGAGCGCCCAGGGCCTGCCAGCGGTCGGCGCACCACAGGCCGATCAGTTCGCCGAACATCTGGCTGACTTCCGGCGCCGTGATGAAATCGCCGGCCCGGCCCAGGGGATCACGGCTGATGTAATAGCCCCATTCAGGATGGCCCAATGCCTCGGCCATGAAGCGGGCAACGGAAATTGGCCCGTCCAATCGGATGCAGTCCGCCAGATGCGCCTGCAAATTGTTCATGGCGCCAGTTCAATCATGAAGCCAGCCGCCGGGCGCGCCAGATCAGATACAAGCCACCCAGCAGCATGGGAACCGACAGCCACTGTCCCATGGTCGTGCCCAGAGGCAGCAAACCGATCTGGGCATCAGGTTGGCGCACCAGTTCGACCAGGGCGCGGGCCAGGGCATAGCCGCAGAGATAAACGCCGGTCAACAAACCGGGACGCTGCAGGGCATCGCGCCGCCAGGCCAGCCAGGCTAGCACCGTGAACAGCACCAGGCCTTCCAGAAACGCCTCGTAAAGTTGGCTGGGATGGCGAGGTAGGGGGCCGGCATGGGGAAACAGCACCGCCCAGGGCAGATCCGAGGCACGGCCATAGAGTTCGCCGTTGATGAAATTGGCGATGCGGCCAAAAAACAGTCCCAACGGTACCGCGCAGGACATCAGATCGCTGAGGCGCAGCAGTTCCAATTGCCGCCGCCGCGCGAACCAGATCATCGCCACCATGACGCCTAACAAGCCGCCATGGAACGACATCCCTCCTTGCCAGACGGCAAGAGCCCGCATGGGATTGTCCACGTAGTAGGGCAGATTATAGAACAGCACATAGCCCAGCCGGCCGCCGATGATGACCCCGACAATGGTCCAGACCAGCAGATCGTCGATGACTTCCGCTGCCGCCATCCGGGCGCGGCGGTCGTTCAGGCGCAGCATATAGCGCCAACCCGATAGCAGCCCCGCGATATAGGCCAGGGCATACCAGCGAATGGCGAACGGGCCCAATTGCACAATGACGGGATCGATCTGGGGGAAGGCCAGGGCGGCCAGGGGTGCATCAAATATCATGGCTCCGATATAAAGGTGACGTCAAAGGACCGCAAGACGGCTTGCGTCGTGCCGTTTGCCCGGCCATAGTGGCGCAGCCTTTCTGGAGAGTGATGATATGTCCGCGAACCGCCGCCTGCTTGATGATGTTTCCCGTCTTGCCACCTCCGCCGCCGGCCTGGTGCAGGGCGCGGGCAAGGAGGCCGAGACGCTGTTGCGCCAACGGCTGGAACGTTTGCTGGACGGCATGGATATTGTCACCCGGGAAGAGTTCGACGCGGTCAAGGCCATGGCGGCCAAGGCACGGTCGGAAAACGATGCGCTGCACAAGCGTTTGGCGGCCATGGAAGAGGTGATTCAGAGCCTGAATGCCAAGAGCAAGCCCAAGGCCGCCGCCGCCAGCAAGCCAAAGGCCGCGGCGAAGGCCAAGGCAAAACCTGCCGCCAAGGCAAAAAAGGCCCCTAAAACAGCCAAAAAATAGAATTTTTTCCAGTGCGGTTTAGCTCGTTTTCGCGGCCCCGGAGAGTTCCCTTGCGCGCTTAGTGGCCTTCTGCAAGATTACCTCACATGGTGTATCGGTGTATCGATGCCACAATATGTGGGGCTTTGAGAAAATGAGCATGGGCGCGGAAGACTTCGTCACTTCGGTGGGAAATCCATTGTATCTGGTCGAGGATATCGTTGCCGCCCATCAATGGCCGTTCGAGCGCAATTGCGATGAAGAGCTGTCGGTCACCGTTGCCGGCACCTGGTGCGACTATCACCTCGGATTTTCCTTCAACTCGGCCCAGGGCGGGCTGCAACTGGCCAGTGCCTACGATATGCGGGTGCCGGGCAAGCGTCAGGCCGATGTCCATGGTCTGTTGGCCATGGTCAACGAACGCATGTGGCTGGGTCATTTCGACCT
>CAYWYB010000155.1:0-12075 GCA_964462145.1 uncultured Rhodospirillaceae bacterium | reverse complement strand
TCCCCCTTCCCCCAAGAGCATTATGGCACCCACAGGGTACCATTAATGGCTGGACGGGAAGGGGGAGCGGGTGGCTCGGCAACTCGATGAATATCGAAAATGATCTAGCAATGCGGCCGTATTAATCTTCCGGGCTGGCGGCCAGGCTTTGCCGTACGGCGTCGGGGATGACAGCGGTGTTGGGGCCGTTCAGGAAAACCATGGTGGAGTGTGCAGTGGCAATGCAACGCTCCGCCATGAAGATGCCGGCGCCCAGGGTCACGGACTTGCTGCCCAGGCGTATCAGGCGCGTACCGATGCGGACCTGACCGGGGGGGCGCCCCTCGGCCCGGAAATCAATATCCACATGGGCGATGACCCAACGCTCACCGCCGCTGCGTTGTTCCATGGCCGTGCGCAGGCGGGATACCCGGCCGCTTTCCACATAGGCGGCGATGGCGGTGTTATTGATATGACCGCCCATATCCGTATCGGCGATGCGGATGTTCTCGACAATCCAGTACTCAAAAGAAGCGGGATCGGTCAGATCTACTTCGTTATCACTCATTTTTTGCACGCTCCCGGTACCAAGCCACGACAAGCAACAAGGCGGCGGCCGCGGTGCAGCCCAGCCCGGCAATGGCTGGGGCGACCGTTTCGGTAAAAATGAACAGCGCACCACCGGCAATCAATAACAAGGCCGCCAGGCCATGTAGATGCGCACGTGTCATCGCCCAGCCAATTCAGGCGCCGATTTGTGCGCGGTGGCGCAGCATGTGATCGGCCAGCACGCAGGCCATCATGGCCTCGCCCACGGGTACGGCACGGATGCCGACACAGGGATCATGGCGGCCCTTGGTCTGAACCTCGGTCGCCGCGCCGGATTTATCGATACTGCGCCGGGGGATGAGAATCGACGACGTCGGCTTGACGACGAACCGCACCACGATGTCCTGACCCGACGAAATACCGCCCAGAATACCGCCGTTGTGGTTGGCGCTGAAGGAGGGGCCATCGTTACCGGGCAGCATATCGTCCGCCGCGTGCTCGCCCCGCAGGGCGGCGGCGGCAAAGCCGGCACCGATTTCCACGCCCTTGACCGCGTTGATGCTCATCATTCCGGCTGCCAGCTCCGTATCCAGCTTGCCGTAGACCGGCGCGCCCCAGCCCGCCGGCACGCCGGAGGCATGCACCTCCACCACTGCGCCAATGGATGATCCCGCCTTGCGGATTTCGTCCAAATAGTCTTCCCAAACCACAGCCATATTTGCATCGGGGCAATTGAAAGCGTTGTTGCCGACCGCCTGCCAATCCCAATTTTCATCCGTCACCGCATGTTCGCCGATCTGCCGCAAGGCACCGCGGATCACGATGCCGTCGCCCAAAACCTTGCGGGCAATTGCACCGGCGGCGACCCGGCAGGCGGTTTCCCTGGCCGAGGCACGACCGCCGCCACGGGGGTCGCGGATACCGTATTTGGCGTGATAAGCATAATCGGCATGGCCGGGGCGAAAGGTATTGGCAATATCGCTGTAATCCTTGGAGCGTTGATCGACATTTTCGATCAGCAGACTGATCGGCGTGCCCGTGGTTTTGCCTTCGTAGGTGCCGGAGAGGATACGCACCTGGTCGGTCTCCTGGCGCTGGGTAACAAAACGCGAGGTGCCGGGCCGGCGGCGATCGAGCCAGGGCTGGATATCGCCCTCGGCCAATTCCAACAGCGGCGGAGTGCCGTCGATGACGCAGCCAATGGCCGGCCCGTGGCTTTCACCCCAGGTGGTAACCCGAAATAGCTGGCCGAACGAATTATGCGTCATGACGTTTCTACGGACTAAACGGTGCTGATGTCGGGTGCATCCACGGCCTTCATGCCAACCACGTTGTAGCCGCAATCCACATGATGGGTCTCGCCGGTAACGGCGCTGCCCAGGTCGCTTAGCAAGTACATCGCCGCGCCGCCAACCTCGTCGATACCGACGTTGCGGCGCATGGGTGAGTTGTATTCGTTCCATTTCAGGATATAGCGGAAATCGCCGATACCCGAAGCGGCCAGGGTTTTGATGGGGCCGGCGGAAATTGCATTGACGCGAATTTTATTCGGCCCCAGATCGGCGGCCAGATAACGCACGCTGGCCTCCAACGCCGCCTTGGCCACGCCCATGACGTTGTAGTGGGGCATCACCCGTTCGGCGCCATAATAGGTCAAGGTTACGATGGAGCCGCCATCGGGCATCAATTTCTCCGCCCGCTGGCACAGGGTGGTGAAGGAATAGCAGGAGATATCGACCGAGCGGGCGAAATTGCCCGCCGTGGTATCCACGTAGCGGCCATCCAATTCGTCCTTATCGGCATAGGCAATGGCATGAACCATGAAATCAAGGCCACCCCATTCGTCCTCGATCTGCGTGAATACCGCGTCCATGCTGGCGTCATCGGTAACATCGCATGGCATCACCAATTCCGACCCGACCGAGGCCGCCAAGGGCCGCACCCGTTTTTCCAATGCTTCGCCCTGAAAGGTAAAGGCCAGTTCCGCGCCCTGTTCGGCGGCGGCCTTGGCCACACCCCAGGCGATGGACCGGTTATTCGCCACACCCATTACCAGACCACGCCGGCCCGCTAACAATCCTGCCCCAGACATCGTTCGCCCCACTAAAACCGCCACATTCTCAATCGCTTGAGCAATTCCATACTAATACTTAAGGGTAATGATGGCGACCCCTTTAGAGCGCCGTCCGGTTGGAATTTTTGCCACGTATCAATTAGTTCTACACGGCAACCGGTTCGATTCACCTGCGGATCAGGCCCCAATTGTGACCGCAATCACATCATTAATTTTCAATTCACCATACCTTGACCTCTGCCTAGCCTCCGCCCCAAGGGCGGCAGGTTTCGTCCGGAGGAGTTTACGGTGACAGCCAAGGTGCTCGACGTCGATGCCGACGACGCACTGCGACAGACGCTCGATTATTGGCGGCGTTTGTGCGGTGAGCGGCGCATGCCCGCGCGCAAGGACCTTAATCCCGCCGATATACCCCGCCTACTGCCAAAGCTGATGCTTGCCGATGTGACTAATCCGCCGGTTGGTAGCGGGCCGGATACTGATGCAGGCGATGCCATGGCCCCAGCTCCGGTTCAGGTTCCGCAAATTCGCTTTCGCCTGGTCGGCACCGAAGTATCTGGCCGGTTTGGCACCGAGTTGACCGGACACAGGCTGTCGGAAATTGATTATGGCGCCCAGGCAGATGAGGTTGCCGCCCTATACCGCCAGGTTGTAGATTGCGGCGAGCCGCGGTTCGCGCGCATTGATTTCGTGCAGGGGTATGGGCGCCTGGTCCAGATCGAACATCTGTTGCTGCCTCTGTCCGATGACGGCACCCACGTCAACATGGTCCTGGCCGTGCTGCATTGCCAATAGTACGGTATTAGGCGCTTTGCTCCAATCTCTCGTCGAGCAGATTATCCAGCCAGTCGGGATCCATCTCTGGGACCGAGGACAACAGCAGTTCGGTATATTCGTGGTACGGCGGGTTGAGAACATCGGCCTTTAGGCCCTGTTCAACCACTTCACCCTGTAACATGACAACAATCTCGTCCGCGACCGCCCGCACCGTTGCCAGATCGTGGGTAATGAACATATAGGCCAGACCCAATTCATCCTGCAGGCGCTGCAGAAGTTTCAGAATTTCCTCCGCCACCAGTTGATCCAGGGCCGAGGTTACTTCGTCGCAGATAATCAGTTCGGGTTCCGCCGCCAGTGCGCGGGCGATACAAATGCGTTGCTTCTGCCCACCGGACAACTCGCCCGGGTAACGGTCGATAAATTCATCGGGGTCCAGCTCGATCATTTCCAACAGCTGGCGGATTCGGGCTTCCCGGTCGTCACCCCGCATGCCGAGATAGAATTCCAATGGCCGGCCAATGATGGCACGCACCCGTTGCCTTGGGTTGATCGCCGTATCCGGCATTTGATAGATCATCTGCAAACGCCGCTTTTCATCCTTACTGCGTTTGCGGTGGCTTGGCGCCAGGGGTTGGCCGTCATAGAAAACCGCGCCCTCAGTGGGCGGCAACAGACCGGTGATGACGCGGGCCGCGGTACTTTTACCACTACCCGATTCACCGACCACCGCGACCGTGCGCTTGCGGTGAATATCCATGGAGACGTTATAAAGCACCGGTGTTTTGCCGTACGAGGCGGAGACATTCTCCATCCGCAACAAGGGCGTGTCGCCGTTCGGCTCGTCCGCGATTTCCTTGCGGAAGGTACGCACCGCCAACAGGTCGCGGGTGTACTCCTTTTGCGGATCCTCGATCATACCCCTGGTATCGCCCTCTTCAACCAGATTGCCGTGGCGCAGGACCATGATGCGGTCGGCCATTTGGCTGACCACGGCCAAATCATGGGTGATATAGATCGCGGCGGTATTGAACTGGCGGACAATATCGCGGATCGCCGACAGCACCTCAATCTGGGTGGTGACATCCAGGGCCGTCGTGGGCTCGTCAAAGATAATCAGATCGGGCCGGCAGGCCATGGCCATGGCGGTCATGGCGCGCTGCAATTGCCCGCCTGAAACCTGATGCGGATAGCGGAAGCCGATACTTTCCGGCTCGGGCAGTTGCAGACGGCCGTACAGATCGACGGCGTCGCTCTCGGCCTCGGCCCGGGGCATGATGCCGTGCTGGACCGGCGCCTCGCAATATTGATCAATCAGCTTGTGCGCCGGGTTAAAGGCGGCGGCGGCGCTTTGCGCCACATAGGCGATGCGGGAGCCGCGCATTTGCCGCAGGCTGTCATCGGAAGCCTTGGCCAGATCGACACCGTCGAACATGATCGAACCGCCCGAGATACGGCAGCCGTCGCGGGCAAAACCCATTGCCGCCAGACCAATGGTGCTTTTGCCGGCTCCGGATTCGCCGATCAGCCCCAGCACCTCGCCACGGCGCAAGGTAACATCGATGCCATGCACGATTTCATGCCAGATTTCATCGCTTCGTCCCTCGATCCGAAGGCCATGCATGTGCAACAGAACGTCGCCTTTTCCAGCCGTCTCACTCACCGCATCTAATCCTTCAATCCGCTGGCTTTTTGCAGGAACCAATCGACCACGAAGTTGACGCCAATGGTCAACAGGGCGATGGCACCGGCCGGCAACAGCGGCGTAATATCACCATAGGTAATCAGGGTGGCGTTATCACGCACCATGGAGCCCCAATCGGCGGTGGGCGGTTGAATGCCCAAACCAAGAAAACTCAAGCCGCTGAGGAACAGGAAAACAAAGCAAAAGCGCAAGCCGAACTCGGCCACTAGGGGCGGCAGGATATTCGGCAGAATCTCGCTTCGGATCAGCCACCACAGGCCTTCACCGCGCAGGCTGGCGGCCTCAACATACTCCAGCACGACCACGTTCATGGAAACCGCCCGGGCCAAGCGAAAAACCCGGGTCGCATCAAGCACCGCGATCACCATAATCAGCGAGGGCACGGAAGTGCCGACGATGGTCAGGATCAACAAGGCGAAAATAAACGAGGGGATGGCCATCAAAATATCGACCACCCGGCCCAGAACCTGATCGACCCAACCCCGCATGGCGGCTGCCAGAATGCCGGCCAGGCCGCCCAGGATAAAGGCCAGCAGCGTCGTCATGAACGCGATGCCAACCGTATTGCGGCCGCCATAAATCAGCCGGGTGAACATATCCCGGCCCAGATTATCCGTGCCCAGAAGATGCTTGTTGCTCCAGACATCGTATTCGGAACCGACGATCTCGGTTTCGCCAAATGGTGCGATGACCGGCGCCATTGCCGCGATCATGACGTAGATCAAAATCACGATCAGTCCGAACCAGGCCGAGCCGGGGGCCTGGCGAAGATCTTTCCAATAGCGCACGGCGGCGAATGCACAAATCTGCACCAGACCGAGACCAAACAGCGTCGACCACGGCCAGGCGCTTGACCGCTCCCAAAAGATCACCGCCATCAGGACGAATTCCAAGGTGACGGTAACGATCACCGTGTCACCGGCGGCGCTGCGATCGATCCGGCTCCAATAGGTCAGGGCGACAACACTGTAGAGATGCGCGAACAACAGGCCGACAACGGCGCTCCAGGTATCGGCGGCAACATTCTGGAGGAACAGTACCAGGATGAAAAAGTGCACCGCTGCCATGGCGATGCGGCTGACCCAGGGCGAGGCCTTGCCGCCGAATGTATTGCTGGTAAGGGGGATGGACATGTCCGGCCCCTAGCGCGGATGCAACAGACGCGGATTGCTCATGATCGAGAGCACATCGGCGAGCAGGTTTAAAAGAATGTAAGTCATGGCGAAAATCAGGCTGCAGGCCTGCACCACGGGAATATCCCGCTTGGAAACGGAATCGACGAACAATTGTCCCAGGCCGGGATAAACGAAGACCACCTCTACCAGGACCACGCCGACCACCAGATAGGCCAGGTTCAACACCACCACGTTGATGATCGGCGCCAGGGCGTTGGGCAGGGCGTGTTTCAGGATGATCCGCCCTGGTTTCAAACCCTTCAGCCGGGCCATTTCGATGTAGGGAGAGGCCAGTAGATTGATGATCGCCGCCCGGGTCATGCGCATCATATGGGCCACGACCACCAAGGTCAGGGTCAACGCCGGTAGAGCGGTGCGGTAGACTTTTTCCCAAAAGCCCAGGCTTTCACTAATGTTTGAAATCGATGGAAAGACACCCAGGTTCACCGCCAACACGATGATCAGAATATAGGCGACGAAAAATTCGGGAAAGGAAATGGATGTCAATGTGATCACGTTGACGGCCCGATCATACCAGCTACCCCGGTAAAGGGCGGCCAAAATCCCCAAGGTGACCGCCAGGGGAATAGCAATGATGGCGGCGACGGCGGCCAGGAACAAGGTGTTCAGCAACCTGGTTCCCAGCAATTCGGAAATCTCACGCTGACTGGCCAGGGAGCGTCCGAAATCGCCTTGTAGCATATCAACCAGCCAGGCGACGTAGCGCTCGTGCGGCGGCAGATCCAGGCCCAGTTCGCGATTGAACGCTGCCACGGTTTCCGGCGTCGCGGCCTGACCCAGTATTTCCTGGGCCAAGTTACCGGGCAGCAACTCGACACAGAGAAAAATAATCAGGGAAACGATAACAAGGGTTAGGAGGCCCAGCGCCAGGCGCTGGGCCACCAATTTCAGAATTTGTGACATAAGCCAGTCGGCCTAGGTGGCTGGATTATCCGAACCACCAACGCTCCATGGCCTTGTCGCCGTCCATATCCCAATTGCCCGCCATCTTGGGGTCGTGATGGACCTTGGTGGACATGGCAAAGACATAGTTGGCGAACAACGGCACCACGGTGCCGCCCTGCATGTTCACGATGGTCTGCATTTCCACATAAATGGCGCGGCGTTTGGCCTCATCCAATTCCGCCCGCGCCGAAATCAACAGTTCATTGAAGCGTTTGTGGGAGAAATGAGATTCGTTCCAATCCGCGCCCTGGGCCAGGGAGATGGAGAACATCATATCCTCGGTCGGGCGACCGCCCCAGTAGACCATGCACCAGGGCTTTTTCAGCCAGACATTGGACCAATAACCATCCGAGGGCTCGCGCACCACGTTGATGTTGATGCCGGCCTTGGCGGCCTGTTCCTTGTACAGAACAGCCGCGTCGACGGCGCCAACGAAAGCGGCATCGGCGGCGGACAAATCCACGGACAATGAGGTCAGGCCAGCCTTTTTCAAATGGAACTTGGCCTTGTCCAGATCGTATTTTCGCTGCGGCAGCTCCGATGCGTGATAGCGGTTGGCGGTGGAGATGGGATGATCATTACCCACCACGCCGTGACCTTTGAGGATGACCTGCAACATTACATCACGGTCCAGGGCATATTTCAGGGCCATGCGTACGTCATTATTGTCGAACGGCGCCACATCCGTGTGCATGGGAATGGTGTAATGCAGGGTACCGGTGACTTCCTCGACCTTGATCTTCTTGTTCCGCTTCAGCAAATGAACCGTTTTCAAATCACAGCGGCTCATGGCATCGATTTCGCCGGTGGTCAGTGCGTTGGTCCGGGCCACCACATCGCTGATGGTCAGGAATTCAACCTCGTCAAAATGGCCGCGGCCGGATTTAAAGTAATTCGGGTTGCGCTTGTAGGTGGCGCGGACGCCTGGGTCGAACTTTTGCTTGATATAGGCGCCGGTGCCGATGCCCGAGCGCCAGTCGACCTTGCCGCCGCCCGCGGATGGCATGATCGCCAGGTGATAGTCGCTGACCGTATAGGGGAAATCGGCATTGCCGCCCTTTAGCTTGAAGACCACCTTGTTCTTGCCATCGGCTTTCAGCTCCTGCACCGCGGCAAGCATGGGCTTGGCGGCGGATTTCGTATCCTTACCCCGGTGATGGTTCATGGAGTCGATAACGTCTTGCGCATCCATGGTTTTGCCATTGTGGAACTCCACGCCCTTGCGCAGGGTAAACACCCATTCAGAGGCGTCGTCCGAGGCCTCCCAGCCTTCCGACAGCTCAGGTATCAGGGTGCCGTCATTGTTCACCTCGGTGAGATGATTGCGCATGCCATAGCCCTGATGGATGATGCCGCCGTTGGCGAATGTGCCCGGATCCAGCGTATCCGTGGTGCTGCCATGGCCGCTGCCAAAGCGCATTTTGCCGCCCTTTTTCGGGGCCGCCTGGGCCGAGCTGTTCCAGACGGAAGTCGCCAGGGCGGCGGTAACGCCCATGGCCGTCGCCTTGGCCATGAAATCACGCCGGCTGATCCGGCCCTTTTTTGCTAAATCCGTTAACTCGGCCTGTTTCATATCAATCTGTTTCATGCTGCCCTACCGTCCAAAATGCGGACGGATCCTTTCCCTGTTTGCTTATTTATAGTTCTTCCCAACCAACAACATAGTACTTATAGAAAAAACAAAGTAATAATGAGACGCCATTGTCAATTTTGAAAGAAGTATTTGTTTTCTAGCCTAAATGTTCCGTTTTTACGACGAATACTTAATTTTACATCTAGCTTTTTCTTTTTGGCGCTCCCTGTGCCTTAACGCAATGATCGCGAATCCAACCCACCAAATCAAGCATTTATTCTTGCATCAATTTATCTTCGGGAATGCTTGTCCTGAAACGATCCATTCAGACTGGTCCCGATGGCTTATTGGCCCTATCCTGAGATCCGTGCCGCGTAAGGGAGGAAAATACATGTTGGACAGCGCCATTGCCGGACGGATCAAGGATGCCGTCGACGCCGGCTTTGATGAACAGGTGGATTTCACCGCCGAGTTGGTGAAGTTCCCCTCGCGCCGGGGCCGGGAGCATACGGCCCAGGATTTCATGGCCAAGGCCATGCGGGAACAGGGCCTGGGCGTTGACCGTTGGCAGATCGATGTTGATCAAATCAGCCATCTGCCGGGCTTTTCCCCGGTCTATGCCAGCTACGACAATGTCTTCAACGTGGTCGGCAGCCATCGCTGCGAGGCGCCCACGGGTAAATCGCTGATCCTGAACGGCCATATCGATGTGGTGCCAGAGGGCCCGCACGAGATGTGGACCTCGCCGCCGTACGAGCCGCGGATCGATGACGGTTGGATGTATGGCCGGGGCTCGGGCGACATGAAGGCCGGACTGGTCGGCGCGCTGTATGCGCTGAAGGCCCTGCGGGGCCAGGGCTGGCAGCCCGGCGCGGATGTCTTTCTGCAATCCGTGGTGGAGGAGGAATGCACCGGCAACGGCGCCCTGGCCTGTTTGGCGCGGGGCTATCGGGCCGAGGCCGCCCTGATCCCGGAGCCCCTTGGCGATTGTCTGATCCGGGCTCAGCTTGGCGTCATGTGGCTGCAGATCAAGGTTCAGGGCATCCCCGCGCATGTGGCCTATGCGGGCACGGGTTCGAACGCCATTGACGCTGCGTTTACCTTGATCCAGGGCCTGAAGCAGCTGGAAGTGAAATGGAACGAACAGCGCGTCGATCAGCCCCATTATGCCGACCACGAGCATCCCCTGAATTTCAACGTGGGTAAGATCGAAGGCGGTGATTGGGCTTCGTCCGTGCCGTCGTGGTGCGTGTTCGATCTGCGCGTGGCGGTCTATCCGGGCGATGATCTGGCGGCGCGGCGGGCGGAGCTGGAGGATTGCATCCGCGATGCGGCCAGCCAGGACGCTTTTCTGCGCAACGCACCGCCCCAGGTCACCTATCATGGCCTGATGGCCGAGGGTTATACCCTGCGTGATGCGGATGAGGCGGAGGAGACCCTGGGCCGGGCCCACGAGGCGGCCTATGGCGAACCTTTGCAGGTTGTCGCCACCACGGCGACCACCGATGCGCGGTTCTTTGGCCTGTATGCGGATATTCCGGGCCTGGTTTACGGACCTCTGTCGGACGCCATCCATGGCTTCGACGAGCGGGTCAATCTTGAATCCGTGCGCCAGAACACACAGGCCATGGCGCTGTTCATCGCCGAATGGTGCGGCTTGGAAGAAATCGATTAGGGGACAGACAAGAAAATGCAGCCAGATATCGAAATCGCCCGGCAAGCGGCGACCCAGCCCATCGAGCAAATCGCCGAGAAACTGAAAATTCCAAGCCAGCACCTGTACCGCTATGGCGCCGACAAGGCGAAGGTGGCGTCGGAATATATCGCCTCGTTGGGCGATCGGCCCGACGGCAAGCTGATCCTGGTTACCGCCATCACGCCGACGCCGGCGGGCGAGGGCAAGACCACGACCACCGTCGGCCTGGGCGATGCCATGAACCGGATCGGCAAGCAGACCGCGATCTGCCTGCGGGAGCCCAGCCTGGGGCCGTGTTTTGGCATGAAGGGGGGTGCTGCGGGCGGCGGCTTTGCCCAGGTCGTGCCCATGGAGGATATCAACCTGCATTTCACCGGCGATTTCCACGCCATGGGGGCGGCCAACAATCTGCTGGCCGCCATGCTGGACAATCACATCTATTGGGGCAACAAGCTGGACGTCGACGCGCGGCGGATTTCGTGGCGGCGGGTGGTCGACATGAATGACCGGGCCCTGCGTTCCATCGTCGCCAACCTGGGCGGCGTGGCCAATGGTTTCCCGCGCGAGGACGGCTTTGACATCACCGTTGCTTCGGAAGTCATGGCGGTGTTCTGCCTGGCCACCGACAGCGACGATTTGCGCCGCCGCCTGGACAACATCGTAGTGGCCCAGAACAGCAAGCGCGAAGTGGTCACGGCACGGGAACTGGAAGCCGACGGCGCCATGGCCGCTTTGCTGAAGGACGCGATCCAGCCCAATCTGGCGCAAACCCTGGAGAACAACCCCGCCTTCATCCATGGCGGCCCGTTCGCCAATATCGCGCACGGCTGCAATTCCGTGATCGCCACCAAGGCGGCCCTGAAAATGGCCGATTTCGTCGTTACCGAGGCCGGCTTTGGCGCCGATCTGGGGGCCGAAAAATTCCTCAACATCAAATGCCGCAAGGCCGGCCTGCGCCCGGACGCGGTGGTCCTGGTGGCCACGGTGCGGGCCCTGAAGATGCATGGCGGCGTGGCCAAGGCCGACTTGGCCAAGGAAGACGTATCGGCTGTGCAACAAGGGCTGGAAAACCTGGGCAAACATTTGGATAATTTGGCGCAGTTCGGCGTCGAGGCGGTGGTCGCCATCAACCAGTTCACCGCCGATACCGAGGCCGAGATGGCCGCCATCAGCGCCTATTGCGCGGACCGTGGCGTCGAGGCGCATGTTTGCAGCCATTGGGCGGACGGCGGCGCCGGCGCGGAAAGCCTGGCCCATAAAGTCGCCGAACTGGCCCAATCGGGCAAATCCGATTTCAGAACCTTGTACGAAGACGCCATGCCGTTGTGGGAGAAAATGCAGACGGTGGCCCGGCGCATATATGGCGCCGATGATATCAACGCTAACCGCACGGTGCGGGCGCGCTTTCAACAGCTGGAAGACCAGGGCTATGGCCATTTACCGATCTGCGTGGCCAAGACGCAATACAGCTTCTCCACCGATCCCACGCGCAAGGGCGCGCCCACGGGCCATGAAGTATCCATCCGCGAGGTCCGATTGGCGGCTGGTGCCGAATTCCTGGTCGTGGTCTGCGGCGATATC
>CAYWYB010000154.1:0-12125 GCA_964462145.1 uncultured Rhodospirillaceae bacterium | reverse complement strand
CCCGGCGCACCAGCTCCACATGATTGACATAGGCGCTGCCATCGGCCCACTGATAGGCCCGGGGCAGGGGTGATGCCAGATCATCGGGGTCCAGGTCAAAGGCGCCGGGCGCCTTGCCCGTCGCCAGGTTCTCGGCCACCTCCGCCAAACGGGGTGCCATATTGGACCAATCATCAAGGGCTTGCTGCAGGCTCTGGGCGATACCATAGGCCGCCACGGCCCGATCAAGGTCACTGCTGACCACAAGCAATTGGCCATCCCGGCCGGCCTTTAACGATGCCAGTTTCATAAGCTCAATCCTTCAACCTAATTATTCTTCGCGCAGACGTTCCCGCAGCAGTTCGATGCGGTCATAACCCCAGAAAATTTCACCATCCAAGATAAAGCTGGGTACGCCGAAAACGCCCAGCTTCTCCGTCTCCAGACGCATTTCATCGTGGCGGCGGCGTCCTTCGCCGGCCAGATAGTCCGCGAAACCCGCCGTATCGGCGCCGGCCTCGTCCAATACATTTTTCAGAGCATCGACGTCATCGACTTCCAGTTCATGGTTCCAAAAACCATAAAAAACCCGGTCGTTGTAGGGCCGGAAGACGCCCTGGTCCTGGGCATATTGCATGCCGATCGCGGCCGGCGATGAATCATAGATCCGCCGCGGTCCGCGCACGGTCAGGCCGCGTTTATTGGCCCAACGGCGCATGTCCATGTAGGCGTATCGCACCTTGCGCCATTCGGTTTCCGTCCGGCTTTCGACGGCGCCAAGGAAAGATGGAATATCCAGGGTGAAATGCCGCCATTCCACGCTGACGTCGAACTCATCCTCCAGCGCATAAGCCGGATCCTTGGCCAGATAGGCGTAGGGACTTTTGTAATCGGTGATATGTAAAATATGCTTTTTACTCATGGCACAGTCTATCACATTCCCGCCCCCAGGCGACCAACGCCGGGTAGTTTTAGTGCGGGTGGCGACAGATCCAATCCAAGGGTCAGGCCGAGAATATTCAGCTCAACGCCTTCCTCCGCCGCCAATGTCACGCCGGCCAGTCCATAGATGGAGAATTGCTTGCCCGTGCCGCTGGGGGCATCGGCGAATATGGTGCCATCGCTCAAGAAATCCTTGCCTATGGCCGTCGGCGGCAGCTCCAGGCCCAGGGCGGGCACCTGGCGGGCGACAAAGGCCGTGAAGGTATTGCTATTGGGACCGGGCCAAACGCGGTAGCTGTCAGGGTAGGGGTAGGCCTTGGCTGCCCGTATAACGTCGCCGATTAAGGCGCCGGCTGTCGGCCCGCGCAGGTCCATCAGTAATTTGGGATGGTTACCAAACCAATAGGCGTCCGGGGTATAGCGGCTGATCCGTACGGCGGGCGAGCCATACCGCACACCCCAGCCAATCACCTCCAGGCGCAGATAGTGGCTGGCACCGCTGGGTTTCACCGCGAACCAGGTATGCACACCAAGGGCGCCACGCCAGCTAAAAGCACGGGCGCTGTAGACTTGCAGGACCGCTTCATGGGTGGTGCCTGGATCGGGCGCCTGGTGGGTGCTGTCCCGGCGCGCGGTGCGCCAATCCGCCGCCATGGCCGGATCGCCCCAGCGAAATGCGAAAGATGCCAACAACGGCAGTAAAACCAAGCCGGGCAGCAGGATCGCCAATCCACGCCGGCGCTTTAGAAATTGCAAAGCCATGGCGTGATCTTGCCGTGATTGGAGGCTGCGGCAAAGTCACAAGATGATGAGCGCCAACGGCAAATTTGGCCTTACCGAGGCGGCGGATTGATCAGGCGCTGCTCCGACAGCTCGAAATTTTGCAGGGTGACGGCGCCGCCAGCCGCCCGTGCCCGGCCCTCGGCGATCAAACGAACGGCCAAGGGATAAATCCTATGTTCCTGTTCCAGAATTCGGGCCGACAGGCTGTCGGCGGTGTCGTCGGCGGCGATGGGCACGGCGGCCTGTACGAGGATTGGCCCTTCATCCATGGCCGGGCGAACGAAATGCACGGTGCAACCGGCGATGCGCACGCCCGCTTCCAGCATCCGCTCGTGCACATGCATGCCTTTGAAGGCCGGCAACAGGGAAGGGTGGATATTAATGACCCTGTCGTGCCAGCGTTGGCAAAACTCGGCACTCAGCAGACGCATGAATCCGGCCAGACAAATCAGGCGCACACCGGCTGCCGCCAACACCTCGGTCATGGCGGCATCAAAGGCTTCACGGTTGTCGAAGTCGCCATGCTTAATAACCTCGGTCGGAATATTGGCCGCCCGCGCCACCTCCAATCCGGCGGCGTCGGGGCGATTGGACAGGACCAGGGCCACTTCGGCCGGGAAATCGCCAGGCTGCATGGCTTCGATTAAGGCCGCCATGTTGCTGCCGCGTCCGGAAATCAGAATGGCGACTTTCAAGCGGGCCATATCAAACCTCCAGTCCGTTCAGCTCTACCCGCGCCGGGCCGTCCCCTGCCGCGACCTCGCCAATGGTCCATACGGTCTCGCCCGCCGCCTCGAATTCCAACTTGGCCGCTTCGGCATCGTCAGCCCCAACGACGGCAATCATGCCGATGCCGCAATTAAAGGTACGCGCCATTTCCGTCGCATCTATTCCCCCGGTCTTGGCCAGCCATCTAAACAGCGGCGGGACCGGCCAGGCGCCGCCATCAATACGGGCCACGGTGTCGTCGGGCAGGATGCGCGGTGGGTTTTCAAGCAGGCCGCCGCCCGTTATGTGGCTCAATCCCTTGATCAGCCCGGCACGGATGGCGGCCAGACAGGACGGCACATATATCTTGGTTGGCCGCAATAACGCCTGCGCCAGGGTTTCGTCCGCCGAAAACGGTGCCGGCGCGGCATAATCATGGCCCATATCCTCGATCAGGCGCCTGACCAGGGAAAAACCGTTGGCATGCAGTCCGCTTGAAGCCAGACCAAGCAGTACATCGCCGGGCACGATGGCGGCGGGCTGCAGTATTTTGTCGCGCTCCACCGCGCCGACGGAAAAGCCCGCCAGATCGTAATCGCCGCCGCTGTACATGCCCGGCATTTCAGCCGTCTCGCCGCCGATCAGGGCGCAGCCGGCCTGACGGCAGCCCTCGGCAATGCCGCCGACAATGGCCGTGCCGGCCTCCACCGAAAGTTGCCCGGTGGCGTAATAATCCAGGAACAACAGGGGTTCGGCTCCTTGGACGACCAGATCGTTGACGCACATGGCAACCAGATCAATGCCCACATAGTCGTGACAGTCGGCGGCGATGGCGACTTTCAGTTTGGTGCCGACGCCGTCGGTGGCAGCCAGCAACAGGGGATCGTCGTATCCCGCCGCGCGCAAATCAAACAGACCGGAGAATCCACCCAGCTCGGCGTTCGCACCGGGACGCCGGGTGGAGGCCGCCAGCGGCTTGATGGCGTCGACCAGGCGGTCGCCGGCATCAATGTCCACGCCAGCATTTTTATAGGTGTAACTGTTGATGACGCCCTCGCTAGGCTATAACTAATGGGTAATTCACTGCCGTGGTGGCTACGGCGAAGATACTGCATCTGGTCAGGCTTGTAATGTGGCATCGTACTATTCGTCTATTGTTTTTGCTCTGCCTGTGGAGCCCGGGCCTGGCCCAGGCGCAAAGCGGGCCGGAGAAGGATTCGGTCGCCAGCGCGGCGGCTGGGTCCGCTGCTGGCGCCGAGGTCAGCGCTGACGTTTTCACGGTGCAGGGCCTGGCAGTGGATGTCACCGCCGAATCGGCCCTGGCGGCCCGCCAGCAGGCTATGCGCGAAGGCCAGCGCCAGGCCCTGAATATACTTTTGCGCCGCATTACACTGCGCACCGACCATCTATCCCTGCCCGATCCCAGTGACGATGCGATCACGCAGATTGTCGCCACGGTCGAAGTTGCCAAGGAAAAAACCTCTACGATCCGCTATTTGGCGGAACTGACCGTGCGCTTCCACCGCAATGCGGTGCGCGGCTTGTTGCGCAGCGTAGGCATCCGGTTTTCCGAAACCCGCGCCAAACCGATCCTGGTGTTGCCTGTATTCGAAAAGGGCGCGGCCCTATCCCTGTTCGAGGCCGGCAATGTCTGGCGGGGTGCCTGGGAGGGGTTGGATTTGGCCGCTACCAGCCTGTTGCCATTGCGTCTGCCCACGGGCGATTTGCAGGATATCACTACCCTGGCTCCAGCGGCTGCCGTGGCGGGGAAATCCAAACAGTTGCGCGCCATTGCCCAGCGCCATGGTGTCGAGAACGTGATCGTGGCCCATGCCGTGCTGCGTATCGATCTGGCTTCGGGCGGGGTGCCGCAGGTGCATGTCAATTTGCTGCGTTTCGGCCCACGGGGTAAGAGCACCGAAGTACTTGATTATACGGCTGATGTCAGCGGCGGTCTGGAACAGTCCCTGAATAATCTGGCGCTGCGGGTCGCCGTGGATCAGGAGGAGCAGTGGAAACGGCGGACCCAGTTAAGCTTTGGCGCGGATACCTCCCTCAGCGCGCTTGTGCCGCTTTCCGGTTTGGCGGATTGGCTGACGGTACGCCAGCGGCTGGGTGCGTCGGCCATGGTGCGGTCGATCGTCCTGCAGGGCATTTCGCGCCAGGATGCCCAGGTCGTAATCAATTACATGGGCGATCCGGATAGCCTCGTGGTCTCACTGGCCCAAAGTGACCTGGATCTTGCCCTGATCGACGGTTTCTGGACGTTGCGCCTGGCCAAGGATAAACCGCAATGACCCTGCCCAATATGATATCCCTGGCCCGGCTGCTGTCAGTACCGTTCAATGTCTGGCTGATCCTGATCGATCAGTGGCGCTTGGCGCTGGTGATTTTCTGCCTCGCCGGATTGTCCGATGCGGTGGACGGTTTTCTTGCCAAGCGCTTTGGCATGGAGTCCAAGCTTGGACAATATCTCGATCCGATTGCCGACAAGGCTTTGTTGGTCAGCATATTCATCGTCCTCGGAGTGCAACAGCATTTACCCCTGTGGCTGGTCATCCTGGTGGTATCCCGGGATATCCTGATCGTCGGGGGCCTGTTCCTGTTATTTGTGTTCGACCAACCCTACGAGCCACGGCCGTTTCTGTTATCGAAGATCAATACAGCGACGCAGATCATCCTAGCCGCCATGGTCATCGCGACCTTGGCATTCGCCCTTGAGCCAACAGCATTCTATCTCCAGCTGCTGATCCCGGCGGCGGCGGTGACGACAGTGGCTTCGGGCACCGAATATCTGATTGATTGGTGGCGGCGCATGAATAAGTTGGAGCAAACCAGATTATGAGCGCACAGCTTCAGGCCCGGTACTGGCTGTTGGCATTGGCCGTTCTGCTTGGCCTGATCTGGCTGTTGAGCTCGATCCTGTTGCCTTTCGTGGCCGGCATGGCGGTGGCCTATTTCCTTGATCCGCCGACCGACAAGCTGGAAGAAAAAGGCCTCTCCCGTGGCCTATCGGCGACTGTTGTCGTGGTGGCCTTCTTTGTCTTAATGGTTCTGGCGGCTCTGTTGCTGGTGCCTATCCTGCAATCGCAGGTCGCCGGCTTTGCCGAGCGGCTGCCAGGCTACATTGCCGGCTTGCGCGAAACCGCCCTGCCATTGGTGATAGATCTCGGTGCCCGCATTGGCATTGATGTCGGCGCCTCGGCCGGCAATGCCATGAAGGAGGTCGCCGCCGACGCGGTTGGTTTCGGCTTTTCCCTGTTGCGCCAGGCCTGGAGCGGCGGCCTGGCGGTTTTCAACATCCTTTCCCTGCTGGTGATCACGCCTGTGGTGGCGTTCTATCTGCTGCGTGATTTTGACCATATGATCGCGGCGCTGAACGATTGGCTGCCCCGCGAGCACGCCGGAACGGTACGTGAATTGCTGTCTGATATCGATGACGTGATGGCCGGCTTTATCCGCGGCCAAGGCACGGTCTGCCTGATTTTGGCCAGTTTCTATGGCCTCTCCCTAACCCTTGCCGGGCTGGAATTTGGCCTGATCATTGGCCTGTTTAGCGGCTTGGTCTCGTTCGTGCCGTTTGTCGGTGCTCTGTTGGGCCTGGTCCTGTCCATGTTGACGGCCCTGACCCAGTTTCTGCCCGAGGGAGATTTCCTGCGCATTGCCATCATCGCGGCGGTCTTCGTGGTCGGGCAGGTCATGGAAGGCTACGTCCTGACACCGCGGCTGTTGGGCAATCGTATAGGACTGCATCCGGTTTGGGTGATGTTCGCACTGCTGGCGGGCGGTGCCCTGTTCGGTTTCGTGGGCGTGCTGATTTCCGTACCGGCCGCCGCCGCGATTGGCGTCATGGTGCGGTTTGGCCATGACCGCTATATGGGCAGCCGGCTCTATCTTGGCGCTGACGAACGGCCGCCCGACGGACCCGCGCCATGAACGGCACAAGTGACGCAACCAGGCAAATGACCCTTGATCTGCCCGTGCGCACGGCACGGCAAAGCGCGGATTTTCTGGTCACCGACAGCAACGCCGATGCCGTCGCCTGGCTTGACCAGTGGCCCGATTGGCCGGCGCCCGCGCTGTCTCTTTATGGCCCGGAGGGCAGCGGCAAAAGCCATCTGCTGCACCTGTGGTGCGAGCGCACGAAGGGGCGGCGGATTACGCCGGCGCAATTGGACGCCGACAGCGTGCCGGAATTGGCTGGTTTTGGCGCGGTGGCGCTCGATGGTGCGGACCGCATCGCCATGGCCGCGCCCTTATTGCATCTTTACAATCTGCTGGCCGAGCAGGGCGGGTTTTTGTTGCTCGCCGCCCGTATGCCGCCCAGGCAATGGCAGTTGCCGTTGGCGGATCTACGTTCCCGCCTGTTGGCCGCGCCCGCCGTGGGTATCCATCCGCCCGATGATCAATTGCTCGCCGCGGTCATGGCCAAAAGGTTCGCCGACCGGCAAGTGCGTGTCGGTGATGATGTGTTATCCTACCTGGTGGCCAGGATCGAACGCTCATTCGCCGCCGCCGACGAGGCGGTGGCCCGCCTGGATCAGGCGTCGTTGTCAGGCCAGCGGCCGATCACAGTGCCCCTGGCACGGGCCGCCATCGCCGATGACCCGGCCGCGCCGGGATAATGGAATTCAAATTTTGAGGATCTGACGTCATGAAATTGGGAATTGCCGGGAGAACCGCCATTGTCTGTGCCGCCTCGAAAGGATTGGGCAAGGGCTGTGCGCTTGCCCTGGCGCGGGAAGGCGTATCGGTCATTATCTCGGCCCGTGGCGAGGAATCCCTGGCGGCCACGGCGGAGGAAATTCGTTCGGAAACAGGCGTAACCGTGAGGGCGGTTGTCTGTGATGTCACGACACTCCAGGGCCGGGCCGAGATACTGGCGGCCTGTCCCGAACCCGATATTCTAATCAACAACGCCGGCGGCCCGCCGGCGGGCGATTTTCGCGAATTCAGCATGGAGGATTGGCAACGGGCGGTGAACGCAAATATGTTGAGCCCGATCGAGATGATCAAGGCCACCGTGGACGGCATGCTGGAGCGCGGCTTTGGCCGTATTGTCAACATTACTTCGTCCTCCGTGCGCTCGCCCATCGATGAATTGTGCCTCTCGAACGGCGCCCGTTGCGGTCTGACCGGCTTTGTCGCCGGTTTGTCGCGCAAAACCATTCGGCACAACGTGACCATTAACAATTTGTTGCCTGGTCCGTTCGATACTGACCGTCTGCGCGGCAATATCGCGCATAGGGCCAAGTTGGCGGGCAAGGAGATCGCCGAGATGCGTGAGATTTCGGCGGCTAACAATCCGGCTGGCCGGTTTGGCACGGTTGAGGAATTCGGTGCCACCTGCGCCTTCATGTGCAGCGTTCATACAGGCTTTATGACCGGACAGCAGATCATGATGGATGGTGGAGCCTTTACAGGCACCATGTAGCGGTCTGGGCGATCTAACGAGGGAGAGGGAAGATGGGGAAATGGCGGTTAACAATAGCGGTTTTGTTGAGTGCATTTCTGTCATTGGCAGCGCTCTCGGGCGCGGCTTCTGGCTCCAACGATGGCGTCTTGGGCACCTGGGCCACGGAAGGTGGTAAATCGCACGTCGAAATCGTGGCTTGCGGTGAAAAGCTTTGCGGCAGCATTATCTGGTTGAAAGAGCCCATGGATGATGAAGGCAAGCCCAAGCACGACGACAATAATCCTGATACGGAATTGCAATCGCGCCCCATTCTAGGCCTGCCCCTATTGGCCAATTTCATCGCCGGTACGGAGGCCAATGTATGGGATGACGGCACCATATATAATCCGGAAGACGGTGAGACCTATTCTTGCACTATGACCCTTTTGGATAATGCTACCTTGAAGGTGCGGGGTTATGTAGGTTTGCCGTTGTTCGGCAAGACGCAGGTTTGGACACGCGTAAACTGAACCCGAAGCCAGGTTTCTGGAGGAGCAAGCAGTGGCGCAGACGGAACGAATTGACGGCCAGGCGGCCGTGGCGCCCGCCGAACCGACGGAGCCGGGGAAGCGGTACATCAATCGCGAACTTTCCTGGCTGGCCTTTAATCAGCGCGTCATGGAAGAGGCACGCAATCCAGCCCACCCCCTTTTGGAACGGCTGCGTTTCCTCTCTATTTCAGCCACCAACCTGGATGAGTTTTATATGGTCCGCGTCGCCGGGCTACATGGCCAGGTGCGCGCCGGTATCGATCAGGTCAGCGACGATGGCCGAACGCCAGCGCAACAACTTGCCGCGATTAATGATCAGGCCGGTCAGATCATGGCCGAACAGGGCCGCTACTGGAATGAATTGGTCGATGAATTACAGACCGCCGGAATCGTTCTAGCTGCACCCGAAAGTTTATCGGAGGAAGAGCGGGATTTCCTGGCGGTGCATTTTCTGCAACGTATTTTTCCCGTGCTGACGCCGCTGGCGATTGATCCGGCGCATCCGTTTCCGTTTATCCAAAACCTTGGGTTTGCCATGGTTTTGCAACTGCGCCGGGATGCCGATGATACCTTCATGAACGCCCTGGTACCGTTGCCGCAGATGGTGGATCGCTTCATACGCCTGCCGGGCGAGGCGATCCGATTTATCAGTTTGGAAAACCTGGTCGGTTTGTTTTTGGATCAGCTTTTCCCAGGCTACACCACCGAGGGACGCGGCCTGTTCCGGGTCATACGCGACAGCGATATCGAGGTTGAGGAAGAGGCCGAGGATCTGGTCCGGTTTTTCCAGACCGCCCTGAAACGGCGCCGCCGGGGCAGCGTCATCAGCCTGTGGGTGGATGCCGCCATGCCCGACGATCTGCGCCGTTTCGTGGCCCGAAACCTGGCCGTGAGCCGCCGCGAGGTGATGGCGGTGGATGGCGCGCTGGGCCTTGCCGACATTGATCAGTTAATCGTCGATGACCGCCCCGATTTGAAGTTCGAGCCGTATAACCCGCGGTTTCCCGAACGCATCCGCGAACTGGGCGGCGATTGCTTTGCCGCCATTCGGGCCAAGGATATTCTGGTCCATCATCCTTATGAGAGCTTTGATGTGGTGGCGCAGTTCTTAAGCCAGGCCGCCGATGACCCCGATGTCATCGCCATCAAGCAGACCCTGTATCGCACATCCGATGATTCACCCATCGTCAAGGCACTGGTCACCGCTGCCGAAAGCGGCAAATCCGTAACCGCCCTGGTCGAGTTGAAGGCCCGCTTCGACGAGGAAGCCAACATCAAATGGGCCCGTGATCTGGAGCGCGCCGGGGTGCATGTGGTCTATGGTTTCATGGATTTGAAGACCCATGCCAAGGTCTCCTACGTGGCCCGGCGCGAGGGCGATGAACTGTTGACCTACGTGCATTTCGGCACCGGCAATTATCATCCCGTCACGGCGAAGTCCTATACGGATCTGTCATTTTTCACCGCCGACCCTGACCTTGGCGCCGATGCCGCCCGGTTGTTCAACTACCTGACTGGCTATGCCCAGCCGGAGCATTTTGACCGCCTGATGATTTCGCCGTTTGGCCTCAGGGATTCCATTCTGTCATTAATTGAACAGGAGATCGGGCACGTTAAGGCCGGCCAGCCCGGCGCGATCTGGGCGAAATTGAATTCCCTGGTCGACAGCCAGATTATTGACGCCCTTTATGCGGCATCGAACGCGGGGGTCGAAATCGACCTGGTGGTGCGCGGCATTTGCTGCCTGCGTCCCGGCGTGCCGGGAATGTCCGAGAATATCAAGGTGAAAAGTATTGTCGGTCGTTTTCTCGAACATGGCAGGATCGCCTGCTTTGGCAATGGTCACGGCCTGCCGTCAGCCGAGGCAAAGATTTTTATCTCGTCGGCTGATTGGATGCCCAGGAATTTTGACCGCCGGGTCGAGGCCATGGTGCCGATCGAAAATCCCACGGTGCACGAACAGATCATGGACCAGATCATGGTGGCGAACTACAACGACCGCGATCAAAGCTGGGTCTTGCACCCGGATGACCACTACGAGCGCGTCACGGCCGAGGGCGAGGAATTCTCGGCCCACCGTTATTTCATGACCAACCCGTCTCTGTCCGGCCGGGGTAGCGCGCTGCAGGCCGGCAAGTCGGCATTGCAGTTGACCCTGAAACGCGAATAGCCCGGAACAAGACCTTGCACGTCAGATCCATGATGAAAGACCGCCTGGCGGTTATCGACGTCGGCTCGAACTCCGTTCGCATGGTGGTCTATCCCTCAACCGCCCTGGCGGCGCCGCCATTGTTCAACGAAAAGGCCATGTGTGGACTGGGCCGGGGCCAGGCGCCGGGCGGCGCATTGTCGGAGGAGGCCATGGACCGGGCCATGGACACCATCGCCCGATTTGTCCATGTGGCCGCCGCCATGGGGGTCGGCGTGATCGATGCCGCCGCAACCGCCGCTGTACGCGAGGCGTCCAATCGGGACGAATTTCTGAACCGGATACAAAATGAGACCGGCATCGCCGTGCGCATCCTCAGCGGCAAGGAAGAGGCGCGCCTGTCCGCCCGCGGCGTCCTGGCCGCCTCGCCGGGCGCCAGTGGCCTGGTCGGGGATTTGGGCGGCGGCAGTTTAGAGTTGAGCCGTCTGGATCCCGGCCAGCAGGACGGTTTGGCAGAAAGCATCAGCCTGGCGCTGGGTACATTACGCCTGGCATCCGCCAATGGCGGCAATGGCGCGGACTTGGATCAACAAATTGACGCCGCCCTGGCCGGTGTCGATTGGTTGAACCAGATCAAGGATGGTGATTTGTATATCGTTGGTGGCGCCTGGCGCAGCCTAGGCCGCCTGGAAATGGCCCGAAACCGCTATCCATTGCGGGTTTTACATGGTTATGCCTTGCCGGCGGCGCGGATCGCCTCCATGTGCCAGCTGTTTGCCGGCCTCTCCATCGAAAGCCTGAAAAGAATTGAAGCGGCGCCAAAAGACCGTATCGATACCCTGTCCCTCGCGGCCCGGATTTTGGGCCGTCTGCTAGAGCACAGTGGTGCCAGGCAGGTTATATTTTCCGCCCATGGTCTGCGCGAGGGGATGCTGCTTGAACATCTGTCGCGCGAGCAGGCAGCCGTGGATCCCTTGCTGGCATCCTGCCGCCTGACCGCCCTTGCCTCGGCGCGGGATGCCGAGGATGGCCTGGGTCATGGCCACGGCGACGGCGCCAAATTGACCGATTGGCTGGCACCGTTGTTTCCCAATGAAAGCAGTGACGAGGGCCGTTTGCGTCTGGCCGCCGGATTGCTCAGTGATATTGGCTGGCGTGTTCATCCCGATGAACGGCCCGATCATGCCATGGCGGATGTTCTGCGCGCGCCCCTGATCGGATTAGATCATACCCAGCGTATCAAACTGGCCCTGGCCATCCGCTTTCGATACACCCACAAGCGCAACAGCCGTTGGGTTGAGCGCTACAGGCACCTGATCGAGGACGAGGACCGGATCTGGTCCCGTCAGGTTGGCCAGGCTTTGCGTCTGGCCCATACCTTGTCCGGCGGGGTCATGGAGCTATTGGCGCAATACCGCTTGAGCCTGGATGAAGGCTACGTCACCCTGCATTGCCAGCCGGGAACCGCGCATTTGATCGGCGAAGCCGCGATTAAACGCCTCGAAGCAATGGCCCGGAGTTTCGAGCTGAAAAGCCGCGTTTCGGCTGGGCAAGAATAAACCTGCACAAAACCAAGCGGCTTAAATTAAAGCCGCCAAAATTAGAGCTAATCAGGGCG
>CAYWYB010000153.1:0-12273 GCA_964462145.1 uncultured Rhodospirillaceae bacterium | reverse complement strand
CCAGGATGACTGATCAGCGGAAAGCCGAAAGTCCAGACGTCATGTTGCACAATCGCAATCTGCTCATATTCCAATCAAAGGGGTCAGAGTCGTTCAATTTAGTCGCACGGAATAAAGGGCTTTGCAGCGCCGCCCTACGAGCCTTCAAAATGGGTCAAAATCAGCGCCCGCCACCTTGTCCGGCATGGGATGCTGTTCCTGCGATTGCGGTGACAGTTTACTCATTTCCTAAGCCGCGCCTTAAAATCAGCAGGTGTCAGGATCGGAACCGCCGTGGCCTCCGCCAGCACAAGCAAATCCTTATCACCGGTTATCAAGGCATCGGCGCGGGCGGATATCGCCAGTTCGAGGAACGGGCGGTCGAAGGGGTCGCGGCATTCGGGAACCTTGATCCCGTCTTCAACGGTGACGGTTTCGCACCAGGGCAGATAGTCGGCCAACAGATCCTCGCGATCGTCCGCACTCAAACGGAATTTCGGATAGGTCAGAACCCGCAACAACTCCGCCGTGGTGTCGCGGCTGGCGAGCGGGATGATCCCGCCGGACTGCCAGGCGCCGCGCAGCCAGGACAGGCTGCCGGCCTGAAACAGCAGAGCCGATAGAAGTACGTTGGTATCAAGAACAACCCGCGAAGGGCGCGGCGGCTTCATCAGGCCCGCTTGTCGCCAGCCTGTTTGCTCTCGTCGCGGGCCCAATTAACCGCGTCGGCGACGTCGGCCTCGGACAGACCCAGCTCAGCCAGTTTGCCGCGCACCGCATTGGCGCGGGTCAGACGCACGGGCTCCAGCACGATGCGGCCGTTTTCCGTTGTCACCTCGAAATATTCCGCACCTTCGCAGACCGATAACGCCGCCTTGGGCAGCGTCAGTTGATTTTTGGACGTCAGCTTTGCCAGCATGTTCTATCACCAAAACAAAGAAATTCGGAAAGTAAGGTATTCTTACTATATATCCATGCTGACGTCCGTTTGCCACCCCTAAACCGCGCCGCTGCTCCGAAAACCGGCGATTTCCGCCGCCGTGAAGCCTATTTCGCCCAAAACCTTAAGGAATCAAAGGGGACGCTTCCCTTTAATTTCTTGCTCGCCCCTCAAAATGGATCGAAATCGGTGCCCGCCGCCTTGTCCGGCATGGGATATTCTGCCTGCAACGTCAAAAAGGCCGCTTTCAGCTTGGGCAGTTCCACTGCCACCACATTCCAGATGATCATGGGGTCGACGGCGTCGTAGTCGTGGCGCATGACGCTGCCGAACTGGCGCACCGCGTGCAGGTCCACGTCCGCCGGCATGGCGCCGTCAAATCGCGGGCCCAGCTTTCGCGCCGCCTCGGCGATGCGTTCCAGGCAGCGTTCGATGGCATCCGCCGCCATCGGGTTGTCGCGCAGGGTTTTCGCCGTCAGGCCGTGGCTGTAGGCCTCGATCGAGGCAATGTTTTTCAGGATATCGTTGATGCGCCTTGGCGCCCGGTCAGTAGGCAACGACTACGTCCTCTTGGGCACTGGCGTCAAAGGCGGCATTGAATTCCGCCAGGGTCATGATTTCGACCGGTGTGTTCAATATCCCGGCCAGGTCCGCCTGCAGCGCGGCCAGGCGAAAGGCGTCCATATCGTCAGCCACCTTGACCAACAGATCGGTATCGCTGCCCGGCCCCTCCTCGCCCCGGGCGACGGAGCCAAAGACGGCGATGTTCAGCAAACCCCGCCGCACCAGATCCGCGCGGTGTTGGCGCAGCCGGCTGATGCACTGGCCCAGGGACGGCGGGCAGGGTTCGGCACTCAAACCATCAATAAAACCAGTGATAAGGCGCGAAGCGCTGACGCCCCGTTGCCGCGCATGGCTTTTCAAGTCCGTCACATGGGGCGGGTCTATGTTCAGGGTAAGGGGCATGTTACCGATGCCTCGATCAATTCATACGTAATATACGTAAATATATAATTCTTACGTAGCAATTGTCAATTCCGAACCTTTGGCGCAAAGGTATGGAGAGCCATCCTTGTCCCCGCACACTCTTTGGACGCAGGCGCGGTATTTGCAAATTGGCTTGACTAAAATCATTGTTGAACGCCCGCTGGGCGCTTATTTAATATTGGCAATGATGAATCGGCAGCGGAAGAAATCTCCAGTGGGCCTTGGCCGGCGCGTGATCGTCTGGATCGCGGCGCTGTCGCTGTGCCTTAACACGCTGCTGCCCACGGCGGTGCTGGCGCTGGCCGCCGATGGCGGCCAATCGGTAGTCATTTGTACATCCGACGGTTACCAGACCGTTCGCCTGGATGGTGATGGCGCCCCGCCCCCCGCACATCACGACCAAAAAGGGACCTGTTGCACCGTATGCTTTGGCTGCGGCGGCCCCATGGCCCCGAATAACGCCGCGGCGACCGCCGCTCCTCTGCCCGCTACATCGTCCGCCATTCGGCCCGAAACCGCGCCGCGGTTCTGGTCCAGCGATAGGCGGCGCAGCGAACCGCGCGGACCACCCCACCTCGCCTGAATCACGCCAAGCGGCAGCGGGCCTTGGCTCGCGGCCAGATTATTGGATTCATGCGAGGTATCTGAAAATGAACAGTCTACTCAACACGGACGCATTGGCGCCGATGCCGATGGCTGCCGAAAATACGGCGATCGAGGCGCTCGACCGCAAAACATTCGCCCGGCGCACCGGCATTCGTCCTTCTGATTACAAACAGCTGCAACGGACACCCCTGTTCACGGACATGGGGGATGATGCACTCATGGCCTTGTTGCGGGATGCCCGGCTGCGGCGCTTTCGCCGTGGCGCCGCCGTATTCGAGCAAAGCGCACGGGCGGACAGGTTCTACATTGTCACGGCTGGCTGGATAAAGGCATATTGCCAGGACCCGGACGGCCAGGAAAACGTGATCGCCGTTTTCGGCCCCGGCGAGTCCTTAGCCGAGGCCGACATGTTCATGTCCGGCGATTTCCCGTTCAGCGCCAGGGCCGCCGCCAACGCACGGTTGGTGATGGTCCCCCGTACCGGCATATTGAACCAACTGCGCAACGATCCCGATGTTGCCCTTGGGATGCTGGCGTCCATGTCCCGGCCATTGTGCGGTTTCGCCAAACAGCTGGAACAGTTCACGGTGAAGCCGGCGGTCCAGCGGCTGGCGCTGTTTCTAAAGGAACTCGTCGGCATGGAGGAAGGCTCGGGCGAGATCGAACTGCCCCTGGACAAGGTACTGATCGCTCGCCGCCTTGGCATGCAGCCCGAAACCCTGTCCCGTGCGCTGTCCAAGCTGCGATCCATAGGGGTCGTCAGCAATGGCAATCGTGTCATTGTCGGCGATATAGCCGCCCTACAGAGCATGACTGCCGCCGGCGCATAGGAGGCGCTAAACCACGCCGCCATCGCGGAAGCCCGCGATTTCGGCCTCGGTGAAGCCTACCTCGCCCAAGACCTCGTCCGTGTGCTGGCCGTGGTCGGGGGCGGGGTGGCGCACTGCCGGGCCGTCCTCGTTGGCCATATAGGCGGCCATAACCAGTTTCTGGCTGCCGCCCAGGCTTGGCGGGCCATCGACGTCGGTAAATATATCGCGGTGGGCCATCTGTTCGTCAGCAATGACATCCGAATAACGGTTGACCTTGGCCACGGGCACCTTGGCGGCCTGCAGGCGCCGCACCCAATTGGCGGCGCTGTCAGTGGCCAGGGCCTCTACAATTACACCGTGCAGATAATCGGTGTGTTCCCTCAACCCGTCGCGGTAATAATATCGGGGATCCTGCAACAATTCGGCCCGGCCAAGGGTCTCGAACAAGGCCTGAATTTGAGGTTCCTGCACCGCGGCGGTTTGGATATGGCCATCGGCGGTCGGAAAAACGTTCACGGTGGGGATACGGAGCACGGGCTCGTTACCGGTGAGTTGCGCCTCCTCCCCCTCCACCGTGTGGCAAACCACGCGCGAGGCCTGCAAGGTCAGCGCGCTGTCCAGCATGGCGACATCAAGGCGCTGCCCTTCGCCGGTTTCCCTACGACGGTACAGTGCGCTGGAAATAGCCAGGGCAGCCGTCAGACCGGTGGTCATATCGACCGGGAAAAAGGCGGCGCGCGTGGGCCCCGTCTCTGGGTGGCCGTTGACGTTCATCATGCCGCTTGCCGCCTGGATGGCACCGTCATAGGCAGGCACACCGGCCTTGGGACCCTCCTGACCGTAGCCGGAGATAGAGCAATAAATGATGTCCGGCCTGATCGATTTTGCGAAATCATAGCCGAAACCAAGGCGGTCCATCTGACCGGCCTTGAAATTCTCCATCACCACATCGCATTCCCTGATCAGGCGGGTAACGATTTCCTTGGCCTCGGGCGCTTTCAGGTCGAGCACAATGCCGCGCTTGTTGACGTTGCACATCAGATAGCTTGGCGACAGGCCCTGGGCACGCAATTCCTCGCCACAAATCAGCCGGCGGACCTGATCACCGTCGCCCGGTTGCTCTACCTTGATGACCTCCGCCCCCAACAGGGACAGTTGCTGGGCCGCGAAAGGCCCGGCCAGAACCTGGGTGAAATCAAGAATTCGGATATTTGAAAACGCCTGCGTCATGCTTAAACCACGCCTTTAACTGAGAAAAGAAATTCGGCCCGTACTGATGAAGTCAGCACAGGTTATTGATTGCGCTCACTGGTTACGTTCGCGGAGGATCATATCGGCGCATTTTTCGCCGACCATCATGGATGGCGCATTGGTATTGCCCGACGTCACCACCGGCATGATCGAGGCATCGGCGACGCGCAGACCCGACAGTCCCCGCACTCGCAAGTGCTCATCCACCACCGCCATATCATCGTTGCCCATCTTACAGGTGCCCACGGGGTGATAGATTGTCGCCGCGTTGTTGCGGATATGCTGGATAATCTCCTCGTCCGTCGTGGCCTGGGCGGCGGCGCCGTGCTCGCCTTCCAGATAGTCGGCGAACGGCTGGGTGTTGAGGATCTTGCGCAGGATCTTGACGCCGCGCAGCATGCCTTGGACGTCCTCGTCCCGGTCCAGATAGTTCGGCTGGATCGCCAGCCGGGTGCCGCCATTATTCTTGACCAAACGGACATCGCCCCGGCTTTTCGGGCGGGTAAAACAGATCGAGGCGGTGCCGCCCGGAAACGGGTGGAACACGAACCCGCCTTCGGAGGAATAGTCGAAACTGAAGGGGCGGTAGTTGATCTGTATATCCGGGCGTCCGCCTGCGCCCTTGGAGTCAAGGAAACCGCATATCTCTGTGCTGGTCAGCCCAAAAGCACCAGTCCGCGTGAGGCCATAGCGCAGCAATTCCAAACCCATGCGCGGCTTGTTGTTGAGCATCTGGTTCAGGGTCGGATAGGCCGCCTTCAAACGCGGCTGTAAATGCACGAAGGCATGGTCGTGCAGGTTCTTGCCGACGCCGGGCAGATGATGGACCGGTTCGATGCCCACGTCTTTCAGTTCGGCGCTATCGCCGATGCCCGATTGCAGCAGGATCTGCGGCGAACCAATGGTGGACGCCGACAGGACCACCTCCCGCCCCGCCTGCACCGTATGCGTGGCGCCGCCGTTGTCCCGATACTCGACACCGGTAACGCGGGTGCCATCGAGCGAGATGCGAGAAACATTGGCGCCGGTCTGAATGGTCAGATTGGCGCGGTTTCGGGCCGGTTTCAGATAACCTTGGGCCGCGGAAGCACGGCGGCCATTACGAATGGTGCCCTGCACCGTGGAGATACCGTGCTGATCGCCGGTATTCAGATCATCAATGCGCGGAATACCCGTGGCCACCGCCGCCTCGAGGAACTTGTGGGAGGAATCGTTGCTGGGCAGGGTATTGGTGACGGCGATGGGCCCGCCGATGCCATGGCTTTCATTTTCGCCGTGCTGATGATCTTCCATCTTCTTAAATAGCGGCAGCACATCATCCCAGCCCCAGCCTTCGTTGCCGGCATCACGCCAATCATCATAGTCCTGGGCCTGGCCGCGAATATAGAGCATGGCGTTGATGGAAGAAGAACCACCCAGAACCTTGCCCGACTGAAAAGGCATCTGCCGCCCATTCAGGCCCGGCACGGGTTCAGACTTGCGCAACCAAGTCGTCTTTGCATTGGTCAACAAATGCGGAAACAGCACGGGGATATGAATGAACGGGTGGCGGTCCTTGCCGCCCGCCTCCAGCAACAAAACGGAGGTCTTGCCGTCCTCGGACAAACGGCCCGCCACCGCCGCGCCCCCCGATCCCGAACCAATGACGATGTAATCATACTGCATCTGTTACTCCCATCTAGCGACAACTTCAGCGCCTGGCCAGCGCCAGTCCGATACCGGTACCAATCAGCAAACAGCCGGTAATGCGGCTGCGGATGCGGGCCCGCCGGGCACTTTGAAAAAAGCCTCGCAGGCGTCCCGCCAACAAAGCATAACCGGAATCGAATATAATCGCGATCACGACGAAGCTAACGCTCATCAAGGCCAACTGCGGTCCCAGGGGTGCGGTCGGCTCAATGAACTGCGGAAAAAAGGCGGCATAAAACAGGATAGCCTTGGGGTTGGTGATGGCGACCAGAATGCCCTGCCAGAACACGGCTGCCTTCGTCCGGCGGGCGCCCGCATCCGTTTCAGCAAGCAGCACGCCCCGGCTGCGTAGCTCCTTGATGCCCAGCCAGACCAGGTATCCCGCGCCCAGCCAGCGGATCAGATCAAACAAATCCGCCAACAGAACCATGGCCGTGGACAGACCGAAGGCGCCCAGCCCCACCAACAGCGCATTGCCCAGGCTGGAGCCGGCCACAGTGGCCAGCCCGGTGCCCGTTCCGTGCCGTAACGATTGCGCCACGACCAGGCTTACCACCGGCCCCGGCATCATGATCATCAAGGTCGTGGCCAGGCAAAAGGCCAGATAAAGTTCAATGCTCATAGTCTCTGTCTCTCCCCCGCACGGCAAATTGCATGTCTGGCATCCAGGCCGCGCTGCTGGCATTATGGGCGGATAAAAAACACAAGACAATTCCGCAAGGGGACTTCACCGAATGACGCAGGATATTTCTAGTTGGACACTGACCGGCCTGTTGCGGCGGCAGGCGGAAGCCCATGGCGAGCGCGAATTCATGTCATTCGAACATGGCACCTCGTTGAGCTTCACCTCGCTCGACCGTGATAGCGACCAATTGGCCCGCAATCTGGCCAGCCTTGGCGTGGGCCAGGGCGACCGGGTCATGGCGATGTTGAAAAACCGTATCGAATTCATGCTGACCATGTTCGCGGCCATGAAACTGGGCGCCATTTTCGTGCCCATCAATACAGAGCTTAAGGGCGCCTTTCTGACCCATCAGATGTCCAATTCCGAACCCCGGGTGCTGTTCCTTGACCATGATCTGCGCGATGCCTTTGATGCGGTGAAGTCGGGCAACGACAGTCTTGCCACCGTTGTCTATGTGGCGGGCCATGTCCCCAAGGAGCGCCCGGCCATCCTGGCGGAGGCGGAGGCCATGACGTTCGAAAATCTATTCGGGCTTGCCGGCGCGGCAGACGATGTGCTGGTCATGGCGAAACCCCAGGATATTGCCTGCATTATGTACACCTCGGGCACCACAGGGCCGTCCAAGGGGGTGTTGATGCCGCATGCCCATTGCTACCTGTTCGGTCATGGCATGGGCAAGACCATGGAATTGACTGAACAGGACTGTCAATACGTCTGCATGCCTCTGTTCCACGCCATGGGGCTGTTGTTACAGGTGATGAGTTCCTTGATCTATGGCTCGAACGTATTCTGTATCGAACGCTTTTCACCGGCCCGCTGGCTTGACGATGTGCGGACCTGCGGCGCCACCGTGACAAATGCCCTGGGCGTTATTCCCGAGTTCATCTTCCGCACACCGGAAACCGAATACGACCGCGATCACAAAATGCGCACGGTGGTGGCGGTGCCCATAGCGGCGGAATGGGGCGAGGCGATGGAGCAGCGCTTCGGCTTCAAATTCATGCAGGCCTACGGCATGACGGAGGTCAATATCCCCTGCTACACCAAAGAGGATGACCCCCTGCTGCCCGGCATGGCCGGCCATGTCCAGGATGAATTCTTCGAGGTCCAGGTCGTCGACGCGGCCACGGACATGCCCGTGCCCCAAGGCGAGATCGGCGAAATCGTGGTCCGGCCCAAGGTGCCCTTCTGTTTTAATCAAGGCTATTACCGGATGCCGGAGGTGACCGCCGAGACCTGGCGCAATCTGTGGTTCCATTCCGGCGATGCGGGTTATTTCGACGAACAGGGCCGGCTGTACTATGCCGACCGCATCAAGGACCGCATCCGCCGCCGCGGTGAAAACATTTCCTCGTTTGAAATTGAACAGGTCCTGAACGATCACCCCGACGTGGTGGAAAGCGCCGTAGTCGGCATCCGTGTCGAGATCGAGGGCACGGGGGGCGAGGACGAGGTCAAGGCCTATATCGTGACCCCTGGCGGCGCCGAGATCGACAATGTCGCCCTGCTGGATTATTGCGCCGAAAACATTCCCCGCTTTGCCGTGCCCCGCTTCATCGAGGCGGTGGAAGAAGTGGCGAAAACCGCCACCGGCAAGATCCAAAAGGAACCGCTGCGTCAGGCCGGCATTACCAACCGCACCTGGGACCGGGAATCGGTAGGCTACAAGATACCGCGCCGGGTCTAGCCGTATGGTGCGACTGAGCGACGGCGACATCCGCAGCCGCGAGGTTCTGGACTGGCGCGGCCTGCATATGCTGCACGGGCGCATGTCGTCGTGCTCGCAAAAACTGCGGATATTCCTCAACCTCAAGGGCATCGAATGGCAGGGCCACGAGATGGACCTGGCCAAAAGCCAGACCTATTCCGATTGGTTCCTTGGCATCAATCCGCGCGGCCTTGTGCCGGTCCTGGTCTGGGATGGCGCTGTGCATATTGAAAGCAACGACATCCTGACCCTGCTGGACGAGGCATTTCCCGAACCTCGCCTGATCCCGCCGGAACAGGCGACTGAAATCGCCTCGCTTTTGCGCCATGAAGACGAGCTGCATCTGGATTTACGCACACTGAGTTTCCGCTTTGTCATGGGACGTACGGCCTCGAACAAGACGCCGGAGATGCTGGCCCGCTATGACGACGGCAGCGGCACCGTCAATGGCCGGCCCGATCATGACAGCCGGGCGCCGGAAATTGAGTTCTACCGGCGTCTGGATAGCCAGGGCATACCGGACGCCTCGGCGCGCGCCTCGGCGGCGAAGTTCCGCGCCGCGTTCGATGATCTGGAACAGCGGCTGTCATCATCGCCCTATTTCATGGGCCAATGTATCACCGTCATGGATATCGCCTGGTTCGTCTATGCCTCCCGATTGCAATTCGGCGGCTATCCTTTTGCCAGCCTGCATCCACGGGTCCATGCCTGGCGGGAAACACTGGCCGAGGACGAGCGCTTCTCGCGCGAGGTCGAACCACCGCCGCCGGTACTCGAAACCATCGCCCGCAATCATCGGGAATGGCAGACAACCGGTTCCATGCTGGCGGATATCGCGGGCTTCTAAAGCCTATGTCTATTCCCGGCGGTATTGCTGGCAGAAATCCAGATAGGCCTTGAAATACTCGCCGATCTTGCCGCCCGTGGTGACCCGGCTGGAATCCCTGGGCACGAAAACCTTACGCACCTGAAACAGCCAGCGCCGGCCATCGCGCACGTATTCGTCCTCGTACCAGCCCTGCAGATTGTTGTAGATCGCCTCGGGTCGAAGCAGGAATTCGTTGAGCTCGCATTTACCGGTCGCACGGTCGCCGTCCACGTCGACCATCAGATTGGTCATGACGTGGTGCAGTCCGGGGATGGTACGCTGCAGCCCGGCGGCAAAATCGCGGAGTTCATCCCGCCCCTCGACGACCACCTGCATGATTGGAATTTCAAACCGTCCATCCTCGGCGAATAACGCGGCCCAGGCACCGGAATCGGAAGTCTCATAATCGGCGGCGAAGGCGTAGCGGCCCAGCAGGTCCTGGATCATCACCCTGTCGGCGGCTTCCTGAATGTATCTCTCGTCCAAGGCCATGGCCCACGCCCCCCCCTAATTTACCGCGACGGCGTCGCCCAGGGTCGGGCCGATCTCGCCATTAATCACCAGATCGGCATATTGATCCAGGTCCGTGGGCTCGCGGTTTAGAATGACCATTCCGGAACCGTTTTGTTTCGCCATGACTGGGAAACCCGCCGCCGGGTAGACCACCAGGGAGGAGCCAATGGCGATGAACAGATCACAGGCCAGGGTTTCCCGCTGGGCCCGGGCCATCTCGTCCTCGGGCATGGATTGGCCAAACGAAATGGTCGCGGTTTTCATAAACTCGCTACCGCAGCCTGTGCAGACCGGCATGGTTTCATCGGCCAGGAAGGCTTCCTTGATGGGGTCGAGTTCATGGCGCAGCCCGCAGCCCAGGCACTTGGCATAGGTGGCGTTGCCATGCAGCTCTATGACCTGCATGTCCGGAACGCCCGAGGCCTGGTGCAAGCCATCGACATTTTGCGTGATCACGGCGGAAACCTTGCCCGTATCCACCAGCCGGGCGACAGCGCGGTGGCCGCGGTTCGGCTCGGCGGTGGTCATGGTGCGGTCCATGGCGAATTTGCGCCGCCAGGATTCCCGGCGCATTTCCTCTGAAGCCATGAAATCGCTGAATTCTATCGGTTTGTATTTGGTCCACAGACCGCCGGGGCTACGAAAATCCGGGATACCTGACTCTGTGCTGATCCCCGCGCCGGTAAAAATCACCACGCTTTCGGCCGCCTCGAGTAACTCCTGTAACCGCTGTACATCGTTCTTGTCGGCAAAAGCCATCTCGCTACTCCTAACCCAGTGTTTCCAGGAACAGCGCCCGGTAATCGTCCGCTGTCAGGGCTTTCGGATTGGTCGCCGTGGTATGATCCGCCATCGCGTGCGGGATCAACGGCTCGATCATCGCCTCGTCCAAGCCCATTTCCCGCAAATTGGCCGGCAGGCCCAGGCGGGCGTTCAGGGCAGCGACTTCCTCGGCCAGGTCGGCGGTCGCCGGCAGGCCCCAGATCTGTTTGACCCATTCGTACTTGTCGCCCACCGCATCGGCGTTGTAGCGGATGACCGCCGGCAAACAGACCGCATTCAAGGTGCCGTGATGCAGGATCGGATCCTGGATCGAGCCCAGGGGATGGGACATGCCGTGCACGGCGCCCAAGCCCTTTTGGAAGGCCATGGCCCCTTCCATAGACGCCATCATCATCTGCCAGCGCGCCTCCGGGTCGCTGCCATCGGCCACCGCCTGTTCGATGAAGCGAATGGCCCGGCCCAGGCCATCGGTGGCGATGGCGTCCGCCGGCGGGTTGATGGCGGAACCGCAAAAGGTCTCGAAGCAATGGGCGAAGGCATCCATTCCCGTGCCGGCGGTCAATATTTTGGGCATGGAAAAAGTCAACTCCGGATCGCAGATGGCCACCTTGGGAATTACGTGCGGGCTGCTCAAGCCCAGTTTTCTGCCATCGTTCAGGATCATGATGGCGCCCCGGCCAACCTCGCTGCCGGTGCCGGCCGTGGTCGGAATGGCGATCACCGGCGCCATTGCGGCCGTGATCTTGGGCGCCCCTCCCATGATCGACATATATTCCGACAGCTCGCCGGGATGTGTCGCCATCAAGGCAATGGCCTTGGCCAGATCCATGGAGGAGCCGCCGCCGATACCGATCAAACCGTCACAGCCGGCTTCCCGGTATTGCGTCAGGGCCACGGTCATGGCCGCTTCCGTTGGATTTTCCGGCGTCGCATCAAAGATTTCCGCCGGGCATTTCTCGGGCAGATGCTCCATGACCTTATCCAGCAGGCCCACCGCGCGCACGCCCTTGTCGGTGACCAGCAAAGGTCGGGTCATGCCCAGTTCTGCCATTTCCGCCGCCAATAATTGCACCGCGCCGAAATCGAACTGAATCTTCGTCAGATAAGTGATGGTCGCCATGGTCGTTTCCTCTTACGCAATTCTTGATTCGTTTGACGGCTCGTCGCCATCATCGCGCCCCGCCAATGGTGCTGGCAAGAGGAAGCTATGGAGAGGAACCCCAAAAGCCAAGAAAATTGCACTCAGGCGTCTGCCTATAAGAGCATGTCGCGGTTAATCGGAACCATTTGACCGGTCCTCCAGGATCCGTGGGTAGGCGCGGTTTGAAGGTCGATGTGGGATATCGTCCAAGAACCGCAACACCGCCACGGTTCCTGGAGGGCCGGCCTGCGGTGGCCTTTCCAATCCATTGGGCGGCGTTGCGCGGCTTGCCCGATGTCCCACATCGCGCT
>CAYWYB010000152.1:0-12274 GCA_964462145.1 uncultured Rhodospirillaceae bacterium | reverse complement strand
GTACCATTAATGGGTGGCCGGGTAGGGGGAGCGGGTGGCTCGGCGACTCGATAAAAATCGAAAATGGTTTAGCCGTCTATGGACTCGGGATTGTTGCGCCGGGTGGTGAACTTTCCGGTTTCGAAAATACCGTCGGGAATATCGTAGTAACCAGCCGCATACTGGGCCGGCGTTGTCTCGGCCATGGCAATGGCGCCGAACGGGCAGACGTCGTAACACAGCTCGCAACCAATGCAGCTTTCGGGATGCATCTCGACCTTGCCGTTGGATTGGCTTAGCGCTTCATAGAAGCACATCTGGATGCAGACCGTGCAGGTCGGGTTCTTGCAGGCGGCGTGATCGATGACGGCATGGCGGCGGGCGCGGGCGAACTGCTCGCTGTAGTCACCGGCGGCCCGGGCCGAGGCGATGCCGTGCATGGCCCGAATGTCCTCATAGCCCTTTTCATCCATGAAGCGTTCCATGCCCTCAATGACCTTGGTCAGCCATTTGATACCCTTGATCATCAGGACCGAGCCGATTTGCACCACGCCGGAACCGGCCATGATGAATTCAATGGCGTCGCGGTGATCAAAGATGCCGTTGGAGCCGGCCACCGGCATGCCGATTTCCTGATGGATGCGGTGCACCCAACGCAATGACAGCGGCTTGGTCCAGGTGCCGCCGATACCCGCCGGGCCGCCAATCTGCGGCGTCGCCGTATCGATATCAATGGAGAAGCCGGTATAGCGGTTGGTCGCGGTAACGGCGGCGGCACCCGCCCCCTTGACGGCACGGGCGATAGCGACCGGATCGGCCTGATCCGGGGTCAACTTGACCACGATGGGGATATCGACAACCTCCGCCACTTGCCGGGTGACTTCTGCCGCCATCTCCGGATCCTGGCCAATCATGGAACCGCCGTGCACGCCGGGCATCATGGCGGGATGGGGACAACCAAAATTCAGCTCCACCATGGGCAGACCGCAGTCCTCAATTGTGCGGGAGATATCGCGCCAACCACCGATCTCCTTGGCCCCGACACTGCCGATCAAATGCGCGCCGCGCTCGGCACCATAGGCCTGGCATTCCTTGAGGTAAGGAATCCAGTCCTTGTAGGCAGTAGAGGCATAGCCCGAGCGGCTGTAAAAGACGAAATCCTTGGCCGGCTTGCCATGGATAATCTTCCCCTGGGCGTTCATCACCGCGTATTTTGAGTTCTGCGTCAGCTGCGCCATGTCCTCCATATCCGTCAGGGTCTTGACGATGGCGCCGCCGGCACCGGCATCAAAGCACTGCTTGATCAGATCCGGACTGTTGGTCGGCTCGATGGATGCGACGACCATGGGATTCTTGAAATTCAGGCCGCAGAATTCAACTTCGGTATTTGCCATTTTTTACTTCCATTCCATAGAATTCGCCGGGCCACCCGCTCCCCCTTCCCGGCCACCCATTAATGGTACCCTGTGGGTGCCAAATGAGTCTGGGGGGAAGGGGGAGCGGGCGGCTTGGATCAATCTCAGATTACGCTAGAACGCCTCGTCATCGGGCATCATCAATACGTCGGCACCGGCGGTGGCGCGAGCCTTTAACGAAGCGGTGTCAGGCATCACCCGGCCCATGTAATAGCGGGCCGTGTTCAGCTTCATCCTGTAGAACGCTTCTTCATCCGTACCTTGCGCCAACTGGTCCAACGAGACACGGGCCATCCGGGCCCACATATAGCCGATCGCCACCGTGCCCATCATGCGCAGGAAATCAACAGATGCGGCACCGGCCTCCTCGTGGTTCTGAATGGCGTTCTGCGCCAACCACATGGCCACGGCCATCAGATCGTTCAGGCCGGCTTCCAATGGCTTGGTATAAGCGGCCATATCCTCATCATCTTTTTGCGAGGCGATGAATTCGCTAATCAAGGCAAACAATGCCCGCGCGGGACGGCCATTGTCCACGCCCATGCGCCGACCCACCAGATCCAGGGCCTGAACACCGTTGGCGCCCTCGTACAGTTGCGAGATCCGGGCATCACGGACGAACTGCTCCATGCCGTGCTCGCGCACATAGCCATGGCCGCCAAAGCACTGCATGGCCATGTTGGTGCATTCAAAACCGACATCGGTAAAGTGCGCCTTGACCACCGGGGTCAGCAGATTGAACAGGTCCGAGACCTGCTGTTTGCGTTCGTCATCGCCATCGAAGCGGCCCACCGTGGCCTCGTGGGTCAGCCACATCAACAAGGCGCGGGCACCCTCGTTAAAGGACCGCATGTGCAACAGCATGCGCCGCACATCGGGATGCACCACGATGGGATCGGCCTCTTGCTCGGGGTATTTGGCGCCGGTCAGGGATCGGCCAGCCAGACGTTCGCGGGTGTATTCAGCCGCGTTCTGATAGGCCACTTCGGACAGGGCCACGCCCTGATAGGCAACGCCGATGCGGGCGCCATTCATCATCTGGAACATGCCCGCCATGCCGGCACCGGAGCTGCGCTTTTTCTTTTTGCCATCCTCGCCCTCGACCCGGGGTTCGGGCTTGGGCCCAAGGCGATGACCGATGGCGCCTTCGTAGTGCAAGACAGCGGTGGCGGAACCCTTGATGCCCATCTTGTGTTCGATACTGCCGCAGACCACGTTGTTGCCCTGGCCCAGGCTGCCGTCGTCATTGACGCTGACCTTGGGCACCAGGAACAGGGAGACGGCGGATAGCCCCTCGCCTTCCCCTTCCACCTTGGCCAGGACCAGATGGACGATATTGTCGGTCATATCGTGGTCGCCGCCGGTGATGAAGATTTTTGTGCCGGTGATGGCGTAGGTACCGTCGTCCTGTTCCACCGCCTTGGTACGCATCAATTTCAGATCGGTACCACAATGGGGCTCGGTCAAATTCATGGTGCCGGTCCACTCCCCCGACATCATCTTAGGCACATAGAGCTGTTTCAGATGCTCCGGCGCTATAGACATCAGCACGCTGGCAGCACCCCCGGTCAGGCCAACATAGGTCGACAACGACAGGTTCGAGGACATGGCCATCTCGCCCACCGCCATGCCGACAACACCCGGCAGGCCCTGGCCGCCCCAATCGGGTGAGGTTGCGATCGCATTCCAGCCGCCTTCGTTCCAGGTATCGAAGGCTTCCTTGAAACCGGTCGGCACCCGTACCACGCCGTTTTCAAAGCGGCAGCCTTCCTCGTCGCCGACCTGGTTCAGGGGCGCCCAGACCTCCTCGGCCACCTTGGCGCCGCCATCCAGGACCGCGTCGATCAGATCGTCGCTGACATCGCCATAGCCGGGGATATCGGTACAATCCGTGATTGCCAACAGTTCGTTTAGAACAAAACGGAGGTCTCTTACCGGCGCGGTATAACTTGGCATGGTTCGGCTCCCTGACAGGGGTTCGTGGATGGATAGTTAACGTTCCTGCGTAAGTGTGTTCTTACAATAAATCGCCGCGCAAGGCTTCCGCTTCCTGCATCATTTTCGCGATTAACCCACACGGCGGCCCTGGCCGGCCCAATAGGTCTCCCGCAGGGCCTTTTTGTCCGGCTTGCCCAGAGGCGTGAGGGGGATTTCCTCGACGATATCCACTGATTTCGGCGCCTGCACCGCACCCTTGGCATCGCGAACCCTTTGGATCAGGGCGTCCACATCAACCTCGGCGCCGGGGCGGGGAATGACCACGGCCTTGACCGCCTCGCCCCATTTGTCGTCGGGCACGCCAATCACCGCAGCCATGGCAACGTTCTGATCCGTGGTCAGCACGTCCTCCACCTCTCGGGGAAAGACGTTGAAACCGCCGGTGATGATCATGTCTTTCTTGCGGTCGACGATATAGAGAAAGCCGCGCTCGTCGGCATAGGCCATGTCGCCCGTATGCAGCCAGCCATTTGCCAGGGTTTCCGCCGTTTGTTCCGGGCGTTGCCAGTATTCGTCCATCACCTGCGGCGCCTGGGCGCAGATTTCACCTACCTCGCCCGCCGGCACCTCGTTGCCGTCTTCATCCAGCAACGCCACTTGCACCGAGGTGCAGGGATGGCCGCAAGCCGCGAAAAGATTCGCATCATCCTTGCTGTGATCGCACTTGCGCAGCACGGTCAGGGGATAGCCCTCGGTCTGGCCATACAGCTGGCAGAACACCGGGCCAATCCGCTCCAGACCTTCCAACAGGCGGGTTGGCGACATGGGTGCCGCGCCGTACATCAACAATTCCAGACTGGAAAGATCGGCGTCATCCAGTTTCGGGTGGTCCAGCAGAATATTGACCATTGTCGGCACCAGCAACGTCGTCGAAATCCGCTCCGTCCCAATATCATTGAGCACCGCCTCGGGATCAAAACCGTGATGCATATGGACCCGCCCGCCGCGCAGCAGGGTGGTGGGAATTTTGGTGCCGCCCACATGAGAGATCGGCGCGACGGAAAGATAGACGGTATCGTCAGGCCATTCGAAATCCGCCGTGACAGCATTGACCATGGCGACATAGGAATGATGCCGGCGCATCGCCCCCTTCGATTTGCCGGTGGTACCGCCGGTATAGCTGAGCCAGGCCTGATCATCCGGGCTGGCCAGCGAAACCGCCGAGACGGCGCCGGCGGCTTCGGCGCCCGCGCGCAGGTCCAGGCCGTAATCAGCCGGGCCCAGGGTGAAGACCTTTTGCAATCGCGGCGTCGCCGCCAGCAATTCCGCACCCCGTTCGAGATAGTTGTCCGTATCCACGAACAGGTAATCGATTTCGCCATCTTCCAGAATGAACTGCTGATCCTCGAACGCGCCCAAAGGGTGCAGCGGCGTCATGCATAGACCCAAGCCCAGGGCCGCGATACCGGCCAGCCAGGCCTCGGCCCGGTTGGCGTTCAACAAGGCGATACGCTGCCCGCGTACCGCGCCCGCGCTCTGCATGACCGCCTGATAGCGGCCCACCAGATCCAGGCATTGGGCATAGGTGAAACTGCCGCCATAGCCGCTGAAGGCAACCCGGTCGCCCCATCGGGCCATGGCCCGCAGCATGAGCGTGCCGCCGGTCAATCCCTGATACAAATTACTCATGTCTAAATCCTTCTCAGGTCACGGGCTCAGGTCACGGGCTCAGGTCGCAGTCTCAGGTCACGGTCAGGCTGGCCCGGCCCAGGCCATCGACCTCCGTTACCATTGCGTCGCCCGGTTGCAGCCATTTGGTGGCGACGATGGAGCCGGTCAGAACCACGTCGCCGGCCCGCAGCATGGTGCCCCGTTCATTCAGATTGTTGGCCAGCCAGGCCAGCGGCACCAGGGGATGGCCCAAGGCATCGCCGCCGACCCCTTCGCCCACGACCTCGCCATTGATCAGCATGCGGCCCGGCAAAGTGGCCAGATCCAGATCCTGCCAATCCGTCACCTCCGGCCCCAGGATACAGCCGGCGTTATAGGAATTGCCGGCGATCAATAAAGGCGCATCAACCAAGGCATAGTCGATAGCCTGATCGTCAACGATCTCGATCGCCGCCATGCAGGCCGCGACCGCGCTGGCGATATTGTCCTGATCATAAGGGCCGTCCGAGGCCGGCAGATCACGGCCCATACGTACCGCGATCTCGGATTCCACGCCGATATTGACAAAATCGTCATGCGGCAGCGTGGCGCTGCCCTGATACACCCGGTTGGCGAAAATCGCCCCTTCGCACGGCCGCGCCACACCAAGCAGCTCCTGCATCACCTTTGATGTCAGGGCAACTTTCCAGCCCGCCACCGCGCCGGCGCCCGCTTCAATCCACAGGGCCTGCAACTTATCCTGAACCTGATAAGCAGTGGCGATATCGGGCGGCGCCAGATCGCCGGGCAGCGGCCTGCCCTGTTCCTTGGCCCGCAAGGCATCAAACAAATGACGCGCCGCGCCGGCGATGGGATCAGACGTCATGGCCGTTACTCCTTCACGGCAACCAGCATGGTAAAGATGCCGCCGATGGGCTCGCGGGCGACCTCTTTCAAGCCGGCGTTAGCGAACAGATCATGCTGCATTTCGATGGTCGGCACCACATTGCCCCAGATCAGTTCGTTGAACTGGGTCTGCACGGCGAAATTATAGCTGGGATCACGCAGCCCTTCCAAATCCGAGGGGTAGGTTTCATCCAGGATGAACATCATGCCGCCGGTCTTGAGGGATTTCGCGACGTCCTTCATCACATCGGGGCGGATGCCATCGTCAATTTCGTGCAGCACCTCGAACATCATGGCCAGGTCAAATTCGCCGTCATGGCCGATGCCATCGGGCCCAACAGCCTGCACCGTGACCCGGTCGGCGAATTCCGAGGCAGCTATATTAGCCTGGGCCGCCGCGACACCGTGGGGGTCGATATCGACACCATGACAACGGCTGTTGGGCCAGGCCTGGGCAACTTTCAGCATCAGTCCGCCGATGCCGCAGCCAACATCCAGAACCGACGCGCCGGCCTCCAGCTTGTCTTTCATGCCTGGGATGCCGCCAAGCATATGGCGCGCCACGACCGTGTGGAAACCAGCTGTGGTCGCGCCCACATGACGGGAAAATTCATCGCCATGTTCCTGAAAGCGGTTGGTCCCGCCGGTGCGGAAGTTTTCGGCATATGTGCGCAAATCGTCGCTGCCATAGTGCGCCGTGGCGATGACATAGGGTGCCAGATTACGCGGGTCATTGGCATCAACCAGCAACTGGTCCATCATCTCAGCCAGCCGGAAACAGCCCTCGTCACCTGCCTCCAACAGGCCATAGTGGTAGCCGGTCTTGCACCAGACATCCACATAAAGCCCGTGCAGATCCAGATCCGCGGCCAGGCTGGCCGGACTGCAACCACCCTCCCCTGCCTCATTGATCTTGGCGAACAGGCCCAGTTCGGTGCCGATCGCCATATGGTGCACGGCGTGAAAGCCCTTCAGATATTCCCACATCAGGTCCGTGGGGTCTTTTGCTGGCGTCTCGGTCATGATGGCGTCTCCCTATATTATTATTTATTTCAAAGCCGCGAAGGCGGCGCTAAACCCGGCCAAGGAAATCGGCACGGTAATTTTTTGCTGCCGGCCATCATAAAAGATCAAGGTAGCCTGACGCCCACCCTTAAGCGTTTTCAACAGGGCGTCTTCCAGGGCCATGCGCGTGTGGCAGCCACTGGGCCGACAGATTTCCACCGGTATATTCAAGATCTCACCCTCGTCGACCTGCAGCAGCAGACCGCCGGGCAGATAAACCCCCAAGGGCAGGGTCAAATACACCATCGCCGGCTGCTCCGGCTCCGGATAGCGCACCCCGATGCGCAGGATATCCCGCTTGTCCTTCATGGCCTTGGCAACCTGAATGATAAAACAGCGTTCGGGAGCATTGTCGTCCTTGCGCTCGCAGCGCAGGCGCCAATCCTGATAGTCCTTTTCCCGCGCCGAAATGGCCTGCGCCGGAGCCAGAGAGGTCAAAAAGTACAAAATAGCGGCAAGCGCGGCAATAAAGCGGGCATTGGCGTGCATTTCGTTGTCCTTACATTGATCGGGGCCGTGGGCATGAATGTAGCCGCTTTGTCCAGGGCGCAACAACCGCTTTGCAGCTTTCCCCATTGATGCACTGTTGCCATACTAGCGCATTGGAATTCTTGAGGAACGATTTTACATGAGCCAGATATCACTAACCGCCGCAAATACGCTGCCTGACGGCGGCCTGACCGGATGCTTTGTCGGCCGCACATGGCTGCCGGGCGATTGGGGCGGCCCGACGCCGGTTTTGGTCAGCGACGAAGGCGTGTTTGATCTGTTATCCGTCGCGCCGACCCTGTCGGGATTGTTGGCCATGAGCGATCCCGCCGCCGCCGCCCAGGAGGGCAAGGGCGTGCGCCTGGGCGATGTGGAGGCCATGCTCGCCAACAGCGCCCATCACAACCAGGACCCCGAGCAACCCTATTTCCTGGCACCGTCCGATCTTCAGGCCCTGAAGGCCTGCGGCGTAACCTTCGTCAGCTCCATGTTGGAACGGGTGATCGAGGAACAGGCCAAGGGCGATCCGGACAAGGCTGCCGAAATCCGAGATGCCATCGGGGCCGAGATCGGCCAATCCCTGGCCGATATCACGCCTGGTTCCGAAGAGGCCGCGCGCGTCAAGGCGGTGTTAGAGGAACGGGGCCTGTGGTCGCAATACCTGGAAGTGGGCATCGGTCCGGATGCGGAGGTCTTCACCAAATCCCAGCCCATGGCTGCCGTCGGCGTCGGCGCCGAGATCGGCATCCACCCGAAATCCACCTGGAACAACCCGGAGCCGGAAATCGTCCTGGCCATTGCGCCGGACAGCCGCATTGTCGGCGCCTGCCTGGGCAACGACGTCAATTTACGCGATTTCGAGGGCCGCAGCGCATTATTGTTGGGCAAAGCCAAGGACAACCGCGCCTCCTGCGCCGTGGGGCCGTTCATCCGCCTGTTCGATGACAGCTTCAACCTCGACCATGTCCGCGCCATGGAGATCAGCCTTTCCGTCAGCGGTACGGATGGCTTTGAACTACAGGGCAGTTCCTCCATTGCCGAGATCAGCCGCGATCTGGCCGACCTGGCCGCCTATGCCTGCGGCCCGCATAATCAATTTCCCGATGGCCTGCTGCTGTTCACCGGCACCATGTTCGCGCCCACGGAAGACCGCGATGCCCCGGATCAAGGCTTTACCCATCATCTGGGCGATATCGTCACCATCGCCAATCCCATGCTGGGCAGCCTGACCAATCAGATCAACCATACGGACAAAATCCCGCCCTGGACTTTCGGCATCGGCGCCCTAATGGCCAATCTGTCGGCCCGGAACTTGCTATGAATGCGGATATCCTGAAGCAATTCGCGGGCATTTCGACCGCCACGCTGACCATGCAGCTGCTGAAACGCGGCCTGCGCAATTGCTTCATTGTCGGTGCCCGTCCGCTCAACCCATCAGCGTGTCATTTTGCTGCACAGGCTTATACCCTTCGGTTTATACCCATGCGCGAAGATTTATCCCTTGTGGAGGTCCTGGGCGACCCTGAGTATCCACCGCGCAAGGCGGTTGAAGACATCCCCCCGGGCCACGCCATGGTGATCGATGCCCGCGGCGATTTGGGCGCCGGTGTGATCGGCGATATTCTGGCGGCCCGCATGGCGGAGCGCGGCGTCGCCGCGGTGGTCAGCGACGGGCCCGTGCGGGACGGCGTCGCCGTGGCCGCCGGATCACTGCCGGTATTTTGTGCCGGCAGTGCCGCGCCGGCCAGCTTGAATGTCCATTTTGGCGCGGATTTGCAACGTCCTGTAGCCTGCGGCGGCGTCGCGGTCATGCCTGGCGATGTGCTGGTTGGGGATAGTGATGGCGTCGTCGTTGTACCGCAAGCCATGGCCGAGGAGGTCGCCCGCGACGGCGCCGAGCAGGAACAGCTGGAAAATTTTCTGAAACAACGGGTCGAAGCCGGCCACCCCACCATAGGTACCTACCCGCCCAATCAAGCGACCTTGCAAGCCTATGATGACTGGAAAAAGGCGGGTTTTCAGAACAAGTAGTTGCGACCGGTTATTACAACAATTCTATTTGTCATAATTACATGACATTTCCGCGAATTCCTTAACAAGGGCAACACATATGGCTTAATCCTTTTGTAATTTTTCGTTCTTATGATGCGCATTGAAATTCCGAAGAAATAAAGGACTGATTAATGCGTATTATGAAATTTGCCCTTATCGCGGCCCTCCCCATCATGCTTGCCACCGGCGCCAGCGCTAACGAGTTCGAACCGCAATTGCGCGACCTGGCTAAGAACAATATCCAGGCTTGGCTCTCCAACCCTTCCGTGATCGAAGCCGTCAAGGCGCAGAACACGGCGCATAGTGATTTGACGGAAACCAAAATCGTTGCGCTGGACAAGCAATGGCGGGCCGAGACCAATGCTTCCAGCCGCCCAATGATCAACGAAGTGCTGGCCAATTCACTTTCGGCCTTCCTCAAAGGCAAGAAGGAAGGCAGCGAAGGCCTGTTCACGGAAATTTTCGTGATGGATAACAAGGGTCTGAACGTCGGTCAAAGCGACATCACCTCGGACTATTGGCAGGGCGATGAGGCGAAATGGAAAAAGACCTACGCGGTCGGCGCCGATGCATTGCATATCGGCAAGGTCAAGGAAGATGAATCCACCCAGACCTTCCAAAGCCAGGTCAGCCTGCCCGTCGTCGACCCCAAGGACGGCAGCGTGATCGGCGCGATCACGGTCGGCGTTAACGTCGAGATGCTGGGACAGTAGTTCCCTCATCCGCTGCTTAACGAGACCAAATATTATTATGACACGACACCGCGACCCGCTTTGCACTGCAAGGCGGGCCGCGGTCATTTTGGAGTAGCCAGAGCATGGTTTCCTGGACAATTGGCCGCAAGACAGCCGCCGTAGTCGCAATCGGTGTTGCCGTGGGATTTGCCATCGTAATCGCCGCGCAAAGCATGGGTGAACGCCAACGGCTGAAATCCCTAGCCGAGGGCAGCAACCTTTCCCTGACCCAATTGCTGGGCGGCCAGGTCTCGGGCGGCATTCGGTTCCGCAAGGTCGAGACGATCGAGCGGGCCTATGCCGAACTGACGGCGGGCAACGATTCCAATGTCGCCGCGATCCTCGCCACCGGCAAGGATGGCAAGGCCGTGGTCAATTATAAAGCCGAGCATTTGCCTTTCGCGGCGGAGGCCGAGCTTCTGGAGATTTCCAAACAGGCTTCCGACACGGGTGAACTGCAAACGGCATTCGTCAATGGTCAACAGTTCGTCGCGACACCGGCCCGGTTTGGCAAAAAGAATGTCGTCGTCGGCGCCATCGCGGTCGCCTGGGATTTTGGCCGCGTCGAAGCGCAGCTTAACCGCAGCGTCGCGTCCAGCATCGGCTGGGCCGTGGCATTATCCTTGATATTGGTACTGCTCCTACTGTTTGCGCTGTCACGGCTGGTCAGCCGACCCATCGCCAGCATGACCGACGCCATGCAGCATCTGGCTGACGGTAACAACGAGGTCGAGGTGCCGGCTCTGGGCCGTGGCGATGAAATCGGCGCCATGGCAAACTCGGTACAGGTTTTCAAGGACAACGCCATCACGGCCATCAGCACGCGGGAGAAGATGGAGCAAGAGCGGCGGGAACGGATCCAACAACGGGAAACTGACCGCAACAAACTTGCCGATGATTTCGAACACACGGTCATGGGTATCGTCCAGTCGGTCGGCGATTCCGCCGGCAACATGTCCAGCTCCGCCGAGCAGATGCGCGGCATCGCCGATCAAACTTCGCAACGCTCGGCCGAAGTGAACAGCGCCTCGGTCCAGGCCAGCGCGAATGTGCAATCCGTGGCCACGGCGACCGAGGAAATGTCGGCTTCGGTACAGGAAATCTCCCGTCAGGTGAGCCAGTCCTCGGATATCTCCAACAGCGCGGTGGCGGAATCACAGCTTGCCACCGAACAGGTTCAAGGTCTGGCCGAGGCCTCGCAGAAAATCGGCGACGTGGTCGGCTTGATTAACGACATCGCCTCGCAAACCAACCTGCTGGCCCTGAATGCCACCATCGAGGCGGCCCGTGCCGGTGATGCCGGCAAGGGCTTCGCCGTGGTCGCGTCGGAAGTGAAGAACCTGGCGTCACAAACGGCACAGGCGACGGAAGATATCTCCGGGCAGATCGCCGAAATTCAGACCGCGACCGGCTCTGCCGTAACGGCGATCGAAAATATTTCGAAAACCATTGCCCAGATCAGTGAGATCGGCGGCTCCATATCAGCCGCAGTCGAGCAACAGGGCGCCTCGACCCAGGAAATCAGCCGCAATGTGCAGGAAGCCGCGCATGGCACCGAGGACGTAACCTCCAACATCGATCAGGTGAATAGAGGCGCCCAGGAGACAGGCGAGGCTGCCGGCGATGTCCTGAAAGCGGCCAATGAACTAGGCCAGCAAGCGGACTCCCTAAAGCAGGAAATGAACCATTTCCTCGCCTCCATACGGACCGGCACCTAGGCCCAGGGACGTTTTTGATTGAACCCCGTTTAGATTGAACCCCGGCGGATCAGCCAGTCTGGTCCGCCGGGGTTTTCTTTTCCGTCAGTGTCGTCAGCATATTTTCCACCACATCCCGGCCCAGGCCGCGGGTGATGAAAACGATGCGGGAGCGATGATCATCATCGGGCCAGGCGTCCAACTGCACGGGCGGGTGGAACATGTGCTGGACGCCGTGAACGACGATGGGCGTCTCGCTTTCCGCCACATTCAGCATGCCTTTGATGCGTAGAATATCGTCGCCGCGATAGGTGGTCAGCAGTTCCAGCCAACTGGCGACCTGATCCCA
>CAYWYB010000151.1:0-12289 GCA_964462145.1 uncultured Rhodospirillaceae bacterium | reverse complement strand
CGGGCTGGGCCTTGTTGTTGATGCCGCGCTCGCGCTCCAGATCCATGGAATCGAGGACCTGCTCCTGCATCTCGCGGCTTTCCAGCCCGCCGCAGTATTCGATTAGGCGGTCGGCCAGAGTCGACTTGCCATGATCAATATGGGCGATGATGGAGAAATTGCGGATATGTTTCAAATCTGTCATTGCGAGGCGCTTCTATACCAAGGTCTGGCGATAGAGACCCATATAGACGCTCTACGAAAGCTTTCGAGTAGGAGCGCGTTGCGCTGTGGTACCGGTACCACAAGCCGCGCGCGACACCGCCGAAAGCCTTCGTAGAGCGCCGAATTCGGTCGCTTCAGGCGCCCCTCGGTGGCGTCATGAAAGCTTGACGGTATCGGTACCGCCGGCGCTTCCATTCCTACCCGAGGGGCGCCTGAAGCGATCTATATGGGTCTTTATCACCGGACCTTGGTATTAGCACCGCTGGGCCATGCGCGGAAGGGCGAATGCGCCATAATTGCGAACTGTTGTTATACTGTCTCAAAGTACAGTGAAGGGAGTTTAGGTTAATGACGGACGGATATGTCTTCGCGGATGGCCGCCTGGCGGTGGTAACAGGCGCGGCCTCGGGCATCGGGCGGGCCACGGCGTTGCTGTTGGCGGCCCGTGGCGCCAGTATTCTGGCTGTGGATCAAAGTCCGGACGGATTGGAAAGCCTGGTTGGCGAGGCCGAGAACGGGCAGATCACCACTCTGGCGGCTGATTTGACTGAACCCAGCGCGGTTGACGCTGTCAAGGCGGCGGCCCACGCAGTTGATGCGCCATGGCGTATCTTGGTCAACAATGCCGGTGTCGGGCAGGCCCGCTCGATACTGGATACCGATGCGGCGGAATTGTCCCGGATCATGGATATCAACTTCGCGGCCGTGTTCGCTATGTCCCGCGCGGCGGCGGAGGTCATGCCCGGCGGCGGCGGTGGCGCGATCCTGAACATGTCGTCAATCTTTGCCCTTTCGGGCACCCCCAATGCGGGTGCCTATGCCGCCTCCAAGGCGGCTCTGAACGGTCTGACCCGGCAGATGGCGGCGGAATTCGGCCCCGCCGGTGTCCGGGTCAATTCCATCGCCCCCGGCCTAATCGAAACGCCGATGACCGAGGCACGAATTCATCAGGCAGGCACGGTGCAACAGCGCATGCTGTCGGATACACCGCTGCAACGGGTTGGTGTGCCGCAAGACATCGCCCGTGCCGTGGCCTTCCTCTGTTCCGACGATGCTTCGTTCATTACCGGACAGGTTCTGGCCGTTGACGGCGGCTGGGGCGTGGGCCGTTATCCGGCTAATTAATAGGACTGAAATGGCCTATAAAGGCCGCTCTCTCTTTTTCGCACAAAGGAAATCCCGTGACCGGATACAGCGAAACATTCCGTGGCGACGTCTCTCCTTGGGAGGTCGATGCGACCGAACATTTCACCGTTGCCTACTATTACGAAAAATTCGAGGCCGCCGCCTGGCGCTTCCTGCACGAAGCCGGCGTCGATCCAGCTGCCGCGCGAACCACGGAGGCGCTGACCCATTACATGGCCGAGTTGCGTAGCCGCGATATCTACAAGGTCGAAACGGCGTTGATCAGCGCCGGCGAAACGCCGACCATCGCGCACAAGATTTTCAACGCCGAGTCGGGCGAGCTTTGCACCACAATGCAGCAAACCTTGGCGGGTGTGACCCTGTCAGGGCCAACGGTGGATTGGGATGGCGGTCCGCGCGAGGATCGTCCCATACCAGGTGATGATGCCACCTGGGTGCCGGCGCTGCGCAATATCGTGCGCCCGAACGAGGTCGACTGGGCCGGCAACCTGTCCCTGGCCGGCTATATCCACAGATTTTCAACCGCTAACAGTTTCATCATGTCGGCCTTTGGCATGACCCCTGAATACATGACGACAACCCGCGTCGGGCTTTCCACGTTCGAGTTCCAACTGACCTTCCAGGAACAGGTCCGCTCCGGCGACATGATCGATATTGAGAGCACCATCGCGCAACTTGGCGGCTCGTCATTGCGGCTTTATCACCGCATGCGCAATGCCCAGACCGGTGCGGAAATCGGCACTCTTAGTCAGTTCGGGGTTCAACTCGACCTCGATGCCCGGCGGCCATCGCGCATCGCCGACGACGTGCGGGCTCGCGCCAAGGCGATGCTTGCCGCCAATTGAGCGGCGGGCCCAGGCCTCATACCGTGAAAATACAAATACCAACCAGGGAGACCAATAGATCATGGAAAAACGGCAATTAGGGGCCTCTACGCTTACAGTCGCCCCGATCACATTCGGCTGTAACGTCTTTGGCTGGACCGCCGATGAGGCGATGTCTTTCAAACTTCTCGACGCCTTTGTGGCGGCGGGATTCGACTTCATCGACACGGCGGATGTGTATTCACGCTGGCATGAAGGCAACGAAGGCGGTGAATCAGAAACCATTATCGGCAACTGGCTCGCCAGCCGGGGTGGCCGCGACAAGGTCGTCATCGCGACGAAATTCGGCATGGAAATGGGGCCGGGCAAGGTTGGTTTGTCGCCAAAATATATGGTCGAGGCGGTGGAGGCGTCCCTGCGGCGGCTGAAGACCGACTACATCGATTTGTATCAATCCCACAAGGATGACCCGGATACGCCGGTCGAGGCGACCCTGCAAGCCTATGCGCGGCTGATAGAGCAGGGCAAGGTGCGTGAAATCGGCGCCTCCAACTTCTCCGCCGAACGCCTTGGGGAGGCCTTGGATTTGAGCAAGAAGGGCCTGCCGCGCTATCAAAGCCTGCAACCTATGTACAGCCTGGTTGAACGCGGCGCCCTTGAAGGCCCACTGGAGGATCTGTGCCTGGCGGAGAATGTCGGTGTCATCGGGTACTATTCCCTGGCCAGCGGCTTCCTGACCGGAAAATATCGCTCCAAAGCCGACATGGCGGGGCGGACACGTGGACCACGGGTCGAAAAATACCTCAACGACAAAGGCTTCGGCATTATCGCGGCGCTGGACGATATTGCCGAGAAACACGGCGCCAAACCGGGACAAGTGGCCATGGCCTGGTTGATGGCTCGCCCCAGCGTCTGCGCGCCCATCGCCTCGGCCACTAATTTGGAGCAACTGGACGAACTGTTGAAATCCGTTGAGGTGACGCTCGATGCCGGTGACATCGCCAGACTGGACGCCGTCAGCGCCTGACGGCAAGTTGGGCGCCTGATGTCACAACAGGTGTTTGCGGAAAAATGCGGCCAGTGGTTCAAAGGAGGCGCTGCCCGCGCGCGTCGCCTGTTCGATGTCGACAATCTCGATCTCGCCGCCGGCCTGGCGGTAGTTGGCGACGAAGCGATCCGGCTCGTTAAGATCAAGCGGTGAGGCTGGATCGCGATAGTCATGGACCGGGTCGGGACGGCCCTGAACCCATATCGCCGGCGGTGTCGCCACCGCCTCCCCAGCCTCCAGCGCAAGCATGGGATTGCCTTCAATCATTGCGGCTTCGTTTTTCCAGTATGTATCATGGCGCTCCGGAATATCCCCGATCCAGGCCGGTGGATTGTCGCCTTGCCGTTCCCGAAGGGCGTAGCGGTAGCGGGAGATCGGATTGATCACCGGCCAGGTCATGGCCACACAGCGCACGCGTGCGTCTATCGAGGCGTCCTCTTCAGCCAAGGTAAGTGACCTATATCGCGCATCATCCGGCCGCATGGCGGCAAGCATCGCCAGATGACCGCCGCTGGATTGTCCCGTAATGCCGACCCGTCCCGGATCCAGCCGCAGCCGCCCGGCATTCGCCTTCAGCCACCGCAGCGCATAATTTATATCGACCAGGGAGGATGGATAGCCGTCGGCGCCATGGCGGAAATCCAGTGCCGCAGCCGCAATCCCCCTTTCCGCCAAGTATGCATCGCGGGCTTCACAATCATCGATGCTGCCCTTGTTCCAGGCGCCGCCATGAAGGTCGAGCACCACGGGAAACGGTCCCGCACCCTCGGGCCGGAACAACTGCAATATCATCGAACGGTCGCCGTGACGGATATATTCAATATCCTCGACGGTCACGCTCTTCGGAGCGACCGGCATCAATCCCTCCCGAGGCTAGTTCTGCGATACCCTGGCGACGATTTCCTTATAGGCAGCCTCCGCCAAGTCCCGCATTTCGTCGTCGGTGCGGTCCTGAATCGGATGCTGGACAAAAACCATGGCCGCATCAAAGCCCAGGCTCTCCGCCTGGGCCGCCGCCGCTTCGGTGAATTCGGTGGAGGCAACGCCAACGCCTGGAATGCCACGCCCTTCAAGATCCGTGATGTCATGCATACAGCACGAGGTACACGAGCCTCAATCAGCCAGGCCTTCAACAACCACGTCGACTTCATCTGCGATCTGCTGCTTCAGATCCACCGGTGCGACGCGGGTAAAGGTCGGTTTGGCATAGCGTTTGACCGTGATGCCCTTGCCGCTAAGCAAAGCATCCAGTTGATCAAGGAAGATGTTGCCGCGGGGCTTGGAAATATCCAGCAGCCCGACGGTCAATCCGTCCAGGGTTTCGGGCCGGGGCAGCAGTTGCCGCCGGGCCGGTGTCTGCTCGGACGTTGGGTCGAGCATGACCGTTCTGTCATTCATAACGTTATCTCCTTGGTTACGGGGATTGATCCGATTTCGCCGGTGGCGGCCCAGCCGCCGATAACGGCGGAAAACATGCCGGCGCCGCCGCCCGCGCGGACGATGTTCAAACCGCCGGGGCGGAATTTGGGCAGGGTCTTGTCGGCCATGTTGGCGGGCAGGCCCTCGGCGATGCCGCCAGCGCCGGCCACCAGTTCGGTGCCCGGTATCTTCAGCAATTCGTCCAGCTCTTCCTTCAGCCGGGCCTTGCTCCAGCCGGCATCGTGAAAGACCCGTTCATGTTCCGGTGAAATAATCAGGAAGGCATCGCCCGCCATAACCATCTTGGGATGGTCCACCACCCGCAGACAGGCCGCCAGGGTGCGGGCCAGGGATTCCGGCGTGCGGGATTTCTGATCCGCCACCGCTTGTACGCCATCGCCCGCGAACAGGGTAACGGTCGAGGCATCGGGCGCGAAGCCGCGTTCCACCGACAGGGACTCCCAGTTCGAGCCCTCTTCGTCTTCGGCAAAGCAAAAGGTGTATTTGCCCGGATTGCCCAGGCAGGCCCGGTCGATGCCGCCCGGTTTGCCGCCGCCCACGTTGCGGATGACCAACTGCAAGGCTCGGCCAATGGTGGCGTTGGCCCGGTTACCCTGGCCCAGGGCGTTTTCCCGTGAATTCATGCCGATCTTGCGCGCCAGGGGGCCGTTCACGACCACCATGGGGCCAGCGAACATGGTGGTGCATAGCAAACCATGCATGCAGAATTCATCGATCAGGGCGGCTTCCACCGCCGCCAGGACCACGGGCAGGTATTCCGGTTTGCAACCGGCCATGACCGCGTTGATGGCGACCTTTTCCACCGTGCAGGGCGCCAGATCCGGGGGGATGATGCCGATCACCTCGTCCGGCGCCCGGGAGGTGCCTTGCAACATGCGGTAAACCCGCGTCGGCGTCGGCGGCACCACGGGCAGGCCGTCGCTCCATTCCCGGTCGAAACAAGCCTCGATCTCGTCCTCCAAAGGCGCGACTTCGATGCGGCGGGCATTTATGGCCACGTCGCCGTAACGCACGGCCAGTTCCTCGGCGATGCCGGGCTCGACGCTTTTGGAGCCGCATCCGGGGCGGAATTCCGGCAGGTCCGCGCCCAGGTCGGTGATGCCGGTGAAGCCCTGCCATTCATCGCGGACCCAGCCCACCAGGCGGCCGGTTTCGAGGCCATTTTCGTAGCGCACCAGAGTGGGAACGGTTTCGATCTCCAAATTGAACGAGGTCTCGAGCTCCCGATCATCCAACACGCTTGGTATCGAGGCGGGAAAGGCGGGGTTGTCCTGGCAGTATACGGTCATGCCGTCGGCCGCCAGCTGCGCCAAAACCGGCTCGATCAGTACGCAGGTTTGGCAATCTTCCTTGACGACGGCGACTAGGCCATTCTCAATAGCGTTCATCTATGGGGTCCTCGTTTACAGATGGGAACCGTAGTCAAAATGGCCAGCCATGTCGATGGTGATGAGAAGGAAGCCGCAATGTCCGTATTGGAAGTCGAATTCAGCGATGGTGTTGCCCTGGTCCGCCTGAACCGGCCCGAGGCGCGCAACGCCCTGAACCCGGAACTGATTGTTGCGCTGGCAGAATGCTGGAGCCAATTGCAGGGCGACGATGACGTCCGCGTCGTGGTGTTGACGGGTGCGGCGGGTTCCACGTTCTGCGCCGGCTTTGATCTGGGCCGTTTCATACCGCTGCTGACCGGTGCGCGGCAGCCGGAAGACGACTGGGACCGGGCCGTGGTCGGGGACCCGGAACTACCGGCCAAAGCGACCCTGCGCGATTTGGATATTGGCAAGCCGTTGATCGTTGCCGCCAATGGCCATGCCATTGCGGGCGGCATGGAGATGCTGCTGGCGGGTGATCTGCGCGTGGTCGCTTCAGGCGCCCGCCTGGGCCTTTCGGAGGTGAAATTGGGCCTGATACCGGCCATGGGCGGCACGGCGCGCCTGGCCCGCCTGGTATCGCCGGCCCTGGCGGCCGAAATGCTGTTGACCGGCAATCCCATCGATGCCGATGGCGCCCTGGCCGCCGGCTTGGTGAACTATGTGGTCAGCGCGGAGAAGATCGAGGAGGTCGCCTTGGAACTGGCCGCGACAATCGCCGCCAATGCACCCTTGGCGGTACAGGCCGCGCGCAAGGTCATGCGCCAGGCGGCGGATCTGAGCGAGGCCGAGGCGCTTGCCCTGGAGACCGCCGAAGTTGCCATAGTTGCAGCGAGCGAAGACGCCCAGGAAGGTCCCCGCGCCTTCATGGAAAAGCGCCCGCCGGTGTTCAGGGGGCGCTAAAGCCTACTGAAACCGCGCCGACGTCCTCAGTCGCCAGTCATCAGCCGTTCGATTAGCTGCTTTACCGTCGGAATGAAAACGTCGCCGTTGGTATCGCGATAGAAGGGATCATCGCCTGCCTTGTAGGCATTGTGGCCGGTAAAAATAAGCATGTCGTCCAGGTCGCCACCCTGAATGGCGCCTACCAGGCCTTTTTGAATGCAGTAGACGCGGGGGTCGGCGCGCTTGCCGGTGGAGTAGTTCTTTTCAGGGTCCTGGCTCCAGGCACTGAGGCTGCAATTGGCCAGACAACCCGCGCATTCGGTTTCGAGCCGCTTGATTTCGCGCGCCTTGTCGAAGGTGATGAAAATCAAGGTGCTATCCGGTGTGGGCAAGGGCATGTCGAAACCCTCGGTGATCCAGGCCGCGATTTTTACTTTGTCGGCGGGGCTGACGAAATAGCGCTTGTTCGCGGCGGCAAGGCCTTCGACACGTTCCGTCATAATGTCATCGGGCTGCCGCGCAAACGACACCTGGCGCTCCAGACGCTGATACATTTCCTTGATCATGCCGTTTTGGTAGGCCGAGGAATAGAAACCGGTTGGGCTGAATTTATTCAGGGCCACATCGCCTTCGCGCATGGACAGCACCAACTGCTTCCATTCATCCGTCACCGGACTTTCCCGTGTCAGCAGATCCCGCGTGCCTAACTGAAAGGCAATGGGGCCAATTTCAGGGTTGTCCAGCCAATGGGTCCAGTCGCGCAGGTGCCACACGCCGCCGGCCATGACAATGGCGACATTCTCCATGCCGTTGTCGTTCATCACCCGGCGCAGGGCCTTGACGCGCTCGTAGGGGTCTTCCGGCATCGCGGGATCTTCGCGGCTGGTAATGCCGTTGTGACCGCCGGCCAGCCAGGGATCTTCATAGACCACGGCGCCGATCAACTCGTCGTATCTGCCCCGCCAATTCTTGAAGGCCCGCTTCAGCAATACTTTCAAGGCCATAACGGAGGAAATGATCGGGTCCAGGTAGACGTCTTCGTCAGCGCAAATTCGGGCATCTTCCTCGCTTGGCAGACCGGCGCCCATGGTCACGGCATGGATCATATTGCCGCCGCCCGGTAGCCGCGTGCCCGCCAGTACGCCGCGCATCACGCGCATGGCGCCGCCGGCCTCCTTCAGGAAATTCATACGGATACAGCCCTTGCCGGCCGAGGCTTCGTGGGCGGCCCTGGCCTGCAGGATGCCGCCTTCGATGGACCATGCCACCAACTCTTCATGGCGTTCCCGGCGTGTTCGTCCGGTGTAGGGGTAGGTGACCGGGTGGCCATTTTCGTCGTAGCCGATGGCGGCACCCGTGCCAGAGATGGTGCCGGCGGTGTTTTCCGCCGCCCAGGCACCGGCGTTCGCGCCATTCGTGGCGCCGACGCCCTTACCGCCCTGGATGAAGGGCAAAATCCACACGCCGTCAATGAAAACAGGCCGGCTTAGCTGCTCCCGTATATCCTGGAGGCCGTCCATTCGTGCCTGCGGCACAGGCGGAATTCCGTCCGAGCGCGCCTCTAGGACTTCATTATTGAACAACGCCTCGGTATCCTTATTGAAATCGTGCTCGAAAAAATTCGAACCTCGGATAGCTCATAGATCGTTGTCAGAAATTGGCAACCGCGCGAATTGCCGCAGGTTGGCATTACCCCCGCAATACAGCGCCCGTTGCCTTGGCGACGGCGGCGACGATCTTGGCCGCTATGGCTTCGATTTCCGGGTCGGTCAAGGTGGCGTCCTTGGGCTCTAGCCGGGCAGTGATGGCGACGGATTTCTGGCCTTCCTCAATGCCCTTGCCAGCGTAAATATCGAACACGTTGACATCGCCGATGAAGGCCTTGTCGGCGCCTTTGGCGGCACGGACGATGCTGTCCGCCGTCGTCGCCTCATCGACCACAAAGGCAAAATCCCGCTGCACCGAGGGTAGGTCGCTGACCAGCAGTTCCGTGCGGTTACGGGTCGCCTTCGCCTTGGGTAGGGGCGCATTGTCGATGAAGACTTCAAAGGCCACCATGGGGCCGGCGACGTCCATGCGGTCCAGGATGCGCGGGTGGACCTCGCCGAATGCGGCCAGTACGTTCTTGGGGCCCAGGCGCATGACAGCGGAACGTCCTGGATGATACCAGCTTGGCGCATCCGCCGCGATCTGGATGCTGGCCGTGGGCGCGCCAATGGCTTCCAATACCGCCAGGGCATCGGCCTTGGCATCGTAGGCATCAACATTACGCGGTGTTTCAGCCCAGTGGCGGCGATTGTCGCGGCCCCGGCGCAGGCCGGCGGCAACGAAATCCTGGCCCTTGGGCGTGGCGTCGCGGAATTGCGGCCCGACCTCGAACAGGGCCACATCGTCAAAGCCGCGGTCGCCGTTACGGCCCGCCGCCAGAATCAAATTACCCAGCATCGAGGGGCGCATGGCGTCCAGTTCCGACGATATGGGATTGGCCAGCAGCATGTCTTCAGTGCCGCCGTCGAACAGTTCGGCGAAGCGGCGCGGCATGAAGGACCAGGTAACGCATTCCATCATACCACGGACCGCCAAGGCCCGCTTGGCAGCAGGCCGGCGCCGTTGCGATGGGCTCAATGCCGGCTTGGCGGTATGGCTCAGGCGGGGCAGGGGCGTCGAGACGATGCGGTCGAAACCGGCGATACGCGCCACTTCCTCGACAATATCCGCCTCGCCATCGATATCCGTGCGCCAGGTGGGCGCGGTAACCTGCCAGTCGCCGTCGCCATTCGTGATGCCAAAGCCCAGGTCCGAGAGGATCTTGCGCTGTTCCGCCTCGTCCACGTCGATGCCGATCAATTCGGTGACGCGGGCCGGGCGGAAGGCGACGACCTTGGCGGCAACATCAGGCGTGCCCGCCAGAACAGTGTGGGAGGCCTCACCGCCGCACATCTCGAGCACCAGCCGGGTCGCCACTTCAACGCCGGGCCGCACCATGGCCGGGTCCACGCCGCGTTCAAAACGATAGCGGGCATCGCTTTCGATGCCCAGGCGCCGGCCCGTCGCGGCCGTGCGGTGGGCATCAAAAAGTGCGGCTTCGAGGAACATTTCCGTGGTTTCCTCGGTGCAACCCGATGCCTCGCCGCCCATGACGCCGCCAATGGCTTCCGCCGCCTTCTGGTCGGCAATCACCGTAATCTCGCCGTCCAGTTCATAATCCTTGCCGTCCAGAGCCAGGAAGGTTTCGCCCTTCGTGGCCATGCGGGCCTGGATATTGCCGGTGACCTTGGCGGCATCAAAGACATGCAGGGGCCGGCCCAGATCGTAAGTAATGAAGTTGGTCATATCGACCAGGGCCGAGATCGGGCGCAGGCCAATGGCGGTGAGGCGGCGGCGCAGCCAGTCGGGGCTGGGGCCGTTCTTCAGACCGCGGAAATGCCGGCCCAGGAAGCAGGAGCAGGCGGCTTCGTAGCCGTCATCGAAATTCAATTCCACATTGATGGGGCTGTCATAGCTGCCTTCGACAGGGGTCGCGTCGAGGGGCTTGAGGGTGCCCATGCCGGCGGCGGCCAGATCGCGGGCAATACCGCGCACGCCCAGGCAGTCCTGCTTGTTGGGCGTGACGTTGATATCGATCACCGGATCATCCAGGCCCATGATCTGCGCGAACGGCGCGCCGATGGGGGTATCGTCGGCCAGTTCGATGATGCCGTCGTGTTCGTCGCTCAGGCCCATTTCACGCTCGGAACAGAGCATGCCGTTGGAATCTTCGCCACGAATATTGGATGGTTTCAACAGCATGCCGTTGCCGGGAATGGTCGTGCCCGACGGCGCGAAGACACCCTTCATGCCCGTGCGCGCGTTGGGTGCGCCGCAGACCACCTGGATCTGTTCATTGCCCGTATCAACAACGCAGACGCGCAGGCGGTCGGCGTTGGGGTGCTGTTTGGCCTCAACCACATAGCCGACCGTGAACGGCGCCAGATCGGCGGCGCGGTCCTCGACCTCCTCCAGTTCCAGGCCGATAGCGGTCAGCTTGTCGGTGATCTCCACCAACGTGGCATCAGTGTCCAGATGGTCCTTCAACCATGAAAGCGTGAATTTCATCGGGACAACCCTCCGGACATGGTCGGCACATCCAGGGGGACAAAGCCGTAATGGTGCAGCCAGCGCAGATCGCTGTCGAAAAAGGCCCTTAGATCGGGAATGCCGTATTTCAGCATGGCGATGCGGTCAATGCCCATGCCCCAGGCGAAGCCTTGCCATTCACTTGGATCAAGGCCGCAGTTCTCCAGTACGCGGGGATTGACCATGCCGCAGCCGAGGATCTCCAGCCAATCATCGCCTTCGCCGATGCGCAGGTTGCCGCCCTCGTACGAGCAGCCGATATCCACTTCCGCCGACGGCTCGGTGAAAGGGAAATAACTGGGGCGGAAGCGGAAGCGTACGTTGTCGACTTCGAAAAAAGCCTCGCAGAACGCCTCCAAGGTGCCCTTGAGGTGACCCATGTGAATATCCCGGTCGATCACCAGGCCTTCGATCTGATGGAACATCGGCGTGTGGGTCTGATCGGAGTCCGAACGGTAGGTACGGCCCGGCACCACGATACGGTGGGGCGGGGGGCTGTCCTGCATTGTGCGGATCTGCACCGGCGAAGTGTGCGTGCGCAATACCATGGGCATGCCGTCCTCGCGCTGGGGCAAATAGAACGTATCCTGCATCTGCCGGGCGGGATGTTCGGGCGGAATATTCAGGGCGGTGAAATTGTGGAAATCGTCCTCGATATCCGGCCCTTCGGCGATGGTGAAGCCCATGTCGGCGAAAATGGCGGCGATTTCATCCATCACCTGACTTACGGGATGAATGCGGCCCTGGGGCTGCTGGCGCACGGGCAGGGTGACATCAATGCCCTCGGTCGCCAGGCGCGCTTCCAAATCCGCCTCGTGCAGGCTCAAGCGCCGTGCTTCGATGGCCTCGGCCACCACGTCCTTGACCTTATTCAGGGAGGCGCCGGCTTCGCGCCGTTGCTCTGGGTCCATTTTGCCCAGGCCCTTCATCTGGGCCGTGATCCGGCCCTTTTTGCCCAGGGCGGCAACACGGGTGGCCTCAAGGCCGGCCAGATCAGCGGCGCCGGCCACCTCGGCCAAAAGCTCGTCCTGCAGGGTCTCTATTTCCGTCGTCATGATGTCGCTTTCCCGCACCTCGATGCGGCTAAATGGAAATGAAAAAGGGGTCCGCCGTTGGACGGGCCCCTAATTCATAACGTCGTTTCTGTAACTTGTCTCTGGGGGCCCGATCTTTTGATCGAAGGCCCGGTCTTGCCGTCGTGCGTTAGGCCAACGCGGCCTCCGCCTGCTCAACCAGGGCCTTGAACGCCTCAGGCT
>CAYWYB010000150.1:0-12317 GCA_964462145.1 uncultured Rhodospirillaceae bacterium | reverse complement strand
GGTTCGGGGAGGGGGTTCGGGGGACACCTTACATAATTATGATGATCTTGGCGGTCTTGCCTTAACATTACGGCACGGCGAGACTGGCGCGGGTAGTCGTGCTGGGATTGCCCCATCATGTGACGCAGCGGGGCAAGCGTCGGCTCGACATATTTCCAATGATGATGACTATCGGCTCTATATGGAGCTGATAGCCGAATGGTGCGGCCATTGCAGCGTCGAGATCTAAGGCTATGGTCTGATGCGCAATCATGTCCCCCTTGCTTTTGCGCCCATCTTGGACGCGGCGGAACAGGGTTTCCCATTGGTGACTCATCCGGCCCGGCCCGTTATAAGGGGGGCGTTCTTGTAAGCGGTTAATCTGGATCCAGGTCGGGATCGAAGTTGGGGTTGAAGTGACGTTACCGAAATTGCCGGCGCAAAATAGTTGGCGCCGCGCCCAACATATCCGCGAACAGGGCGATCCACGGGTGGTTCCCACGGCCTGGAAACGCGCGGCCTTCGCCATCTTTCTGGTCCTGGCCGTAATCCTGCCCTTCGTGCTGGACAACTACACTGTCTATAGCCTGGCCTTGGTCTTCGCCCTGGCCCTGGCCGTGCTTGGCATCAACCTGCTGACCGGGTTGAGCGGGCAGTTTTCCATCGGCCATGGGGCCTTTTTCGCCATCGGCGCCTATACCACTTCCATCGCCATGAGCCACGGCGGCCTGTCCGCCTACAGCGCCCTGCCCGTGGCGGCGCTGGTCTCGTTCATTGCCGGCTTTTTGTTCGGCTGGCCGGCCCTGCGCCTGAACATAATTCATCTGATGCTTATGACCTGGGGCCTGTCCCTGATCCTGCCGCAAGTGTTGAAGCTGGATGCGCTGCAGGAATGGACGGGGGGTGTCAACGGCGTCTATCTCGACCGGCCCGCCCCGCCCGCCTGGAGCGGCCTGAACGATGATCAATATTGGTACTTTGTCACCCTGGCGGTCTTGCTGTTGATGTTCTGGCTGGCCGGCAATCTTTCCAACAGCCGCTCCGCCCGGGCCCTGGCCGCGATCCGCGACAACCAGATCGCCGCCGCGCCCATGGGCATCAACGTGGCCCTGTTCAAGACGCAGATTTTTGGCGTTTCCGCCATGTACGCCGGCATGGGCGGTGCCCTGACCGGTTTGCTGGCGGACTTCGTGGCGCCGGATTCCTACGGCCTGTTCTTTTCCATTTCATTGCTGGCCGGCGCCGTGATCGCTGGCTTCCGCTCTGTCTGGGGGGCGCTGATCGGTAGTTTCCTCGTCCTCTATCTGCCCGCCGCCTCGGGCGCCATGCCCGCCGCCCTGGCGGTGCCGCCCTTTGGCGTCGCGCTGCTGTTGACGGTCTATTTCATGCCCGACGGCATCTCGGGCCTGGCGGTCAGAATCTATCAACGCCTTAAAATCACCCGAAAAAATAGTTAATTCAGGGTAAATTACGCCATTTTGTAGCTTTTTCGCAGATTCGGTGATTGACGTCACTGCGCCGCGATTGTTGTCGGGCAATACTCCACATTGAGGGCACGTCGGAGGAAGACATCATGCCTACATTCGCGGATTTGCCGAATATGGCCCTGGCGCTGATGGTCGTGGCGATATTCATGCTCTAATTCGGGCGGGCCAATAACGTCATCGGTGCTACATACCCAGCACAAGCTTGGCCATGATATTGCGCTGAATTTCGTTGGAGCCGGCATAAATACTACCGGCCCGGTCGTTCAGATAGCGCGCCGTGATCGACATTTCATCGCGCCAACCGATGGGTTCCAGATTGGCGCCCTCCAGGCGCTCCTCCGGTTGGTGCGGCGCGGCATAATAGGCGATCGCCCGCATGGCCAGCTCGCTGATCGCCATCTGTACTTCCGTGGCGCGGGTTTTCAACATGGACGACGCACTGCCGGGATTACCGCGTTTGGCGATCTCGGCCATGACACGCGCTTCGGTGAATTCCACCGTATTCAGTTCAATTTCCACTGCCGCCAGGGCAGATGCGAAACCAGGCTCTTCCAGTAAACTGCGGCCATCGATTTTACGCCGCGCGGCGGCCAAACGCCGCGCCTCGTCCAATCTGGTCCGCTGCCTGGCTGCCCGGGCATCGCCGCCCCGTTCGAATTCCAACAGATACTTGGCCACGGTCCAGCCTTCGTTCTCCGCACCCACCCGGTTGCCCTGGGGCACGCGGGCATCCTGAAAGAACACCTGATTGAATTCATGATCGCCCCCCATGATGTGCAGCGGTTCGACCTTGATGCCGGGGGTATCCATCTCCAGCAAAAGGAAGGTAATGCCGGCCTGTGGCTTACCATCCGTTTTGGTGCGGACCAGACAGAACATCCAGTTCGAATAATGCGCATAAGAGGTCCAGATCTTGGAACCGTTGATGACGTAGTCGTCACCATCCGGCACGGCACGGCATTGCAACGAGGCCAGATCCGAGCCCGCGCCCGGTTCCGAATAACCTTGGCACCAGAGGTCCTCGCCGGACAGAATGCGCGGCAGAAAGTAGGCTTTTTGTTCGGCGCTGCCGTGACCCATGATGGCGGGCCCTACCAAGGACAGCCCACCAGGCAAAAGTCGCGGCGCCCCAGCCCTCGCGTGTTCCTGCGCGAATATGTAGCGCTGTTCCACGCTCCAACCGGGGCCGCCGTGTTCCACCGGCCAGTTCGGTGCAACCCAACCCTTATCGTACAAAATCCGCTGCCAAGCCAAGGTCGCCCCGCGCTCCGCCACAATCGTGGTGCAGAGGCGCGCGGCCTCACGCAATTCCGGTGTCAGGTTGTCTTCGAGAAAGGTCCGGACCTCGGCTTGAAAGGCCCGCAGATCGTCGGATAGCTCAATATCCATGCCCGTTCCCTCCTTCCATTTTTTCCGCTCTTGGTGGAAGCATCAAGGCCGCGGCACTACATGCCCAGCACCAGCTTGGCCATGATATTGCGTTGAATTTCGTTGGAGCCGCCATAGATACTGCCGGCCCGGTCATTCAGATAGCGCGCCGTGATGGACATTTCATCCCGCTGGCCAAGCGGTTCCAGGTTGGCGCCGGCAAGGCGTTCTTCCGGTTGATGGGGTGCCGCGTAATAGGCAATGGCCCGCATGGCCAGCTCGCTAATCGCCATCTGCACCTCGGTCGAGCGGGTTTTCAACATGGAGGACGCAGGACCGGGGCTGCCGCGTTTGGCAATCTCGGCCATGGTGCGCATTTCGGTATACTCCACCGTCGTCAGCTCGATCTCCAGGGCCGCCAAATCGGCGGCGAAACCAGGTTCCTCCAACAGGCTGCGGCCGTCGCTTTGCCGCCGTGCCGCCGCCAGACGCCGGGCTTCGTCCAGCCGGGTCCGTTGCCTGGCCGCCCGGGCATCGCCGCCCCGTTCGAATTCCAACAGATACTTGGCGACCGTCCAACCTTCATTCTCCGCCCCGAGCCGGTTGGCTTGCGGCACACGGACGTTCTCGAAAAACACCTGATTGAATTCATGGTCGCCGCCCAGGATATGGATCGGCTCCACCGTGATGCCGGGGATGTCCATTTCCAGTAAGAGAAAGGTAATGCCGGCCTGGGGCTTGCCGTCGGTCTTGGTGCGCACCAGACAGAACATGCGGTCCGCATAGTGCGCCGAGGTGGTCCAGATCTTCGAGCCATTGATGATGTAGTCATCGCCATCCGCCACGGCCCGGCATTGCAACGAAGCCAGGTCCGAGCCCGAGCCCGGTTCAGAGTAACCCTGGCACCAGACATCCTGGCCCGAGAGGATGCGCGGCAGATAGAAGGCTTTCTGTTCCTCGCTGCCATGGCCCATGATGGCGTGCGCCACCATGGACAATCCCTGGGGCACCAGGCGCAAGGTACCGGCTCGGGCGCATTCGGCGGCAAACAGGTAGCGGCGCATGGGATCCCAGCCGGTGCCGCCATGCTCCACCGGCCAATTCGGCGCCGCCCAACCCTGGCGGTACAATATGCGTTGCCATGCCATGGTCGCCTCATGCTCGGCGACGATGGTGGTGCAAAGCCGTGAGGTCTCGCGAATTTCCGGCGTCAGATTGTCTTCCAGAAAGCTCCGGACTTCGGCCTGAAAGGCGCGTAACTCATCCGATAAGGCGATATCCATGGCTTAATCCCTACTTAGTCGGCTGCTATATCCCGCGCGATGACCAGTTTCTGAATGTCGTTGGTGCCCTCGTAAATCCGCGCCCCGCGCACCCCGCGATAATAGCGCTCCACGGGAAAATCCTTCAAAAAGCCATAGCCGCCCAAGGTCTGCATGGCTTCGGAGCAGACGTTCTCGGCCATGTCGGTGGCGAACAATTTCGCCATGGAGGCCTCCGTCAGGCATTTCAGGCCGGCACTGCGCCGGGCGGCGGCATGCCAGATCAACTGCCGCGCCGCCTCCAGTTGCGTCGCCATATCGGCCAGGCGAAATGCCACCGCCTGATGTTCGATGATCGGTTTGCCGAAAGCTTCCCGCTCCTGGGCGTATGCCAGCGCCGCCTCGTAGGCCGCCCTTGCCATGCCCAGGGCCTGGGAGGCGATACCGATGCGCCCGCCCTCCAGATTGCCCAGGGCGATGCGGTAGCCCTGGCCCTCTTCACCCAGCAGGGCATCGTGGGGTAGACGCATATCGGTGAAGGCCAGCTGCGCCGTATCAGATGCGTTCAGGCCCATTTTTTCTTCCAGCCGCACCACTTCGTAACCCGGCGTATCCGTGGGCACAATGAAGGCGGAAATGCCGCGCTTGCCAGCCTCGGGATCGGTGACCGCGAAGACCAGGGTCAGATCGGCGTTCTTGCCGGTGGTAATGAACTGTTTCGCGCCGTTGATGACATAGCCGTCGTCATCGCGCACCGCGCGGGTGGTCAGGGCGCCGGCGTCCGAGCCGCCCTTGGCCTCCGTCAAGGCAAAGGCGCAGAGGATTTCACCCATGGTCAGGCGGCGCAGGTAACGTTCCTTTTGCGCCTGGCTGCCGTATTCCAGGATCGGCATGCAGCCCACCGAATTATGCCCGCTCATGACGATGGCGATGGCGCCGTCACCGTAGGCGATTTCCTCCAGCGCCATGGCGTAGGTGACATAGTCCAGGCCGGCGCCGCCCCATTCCTCCGGCACGGTCATGCCCATCAGGCCCAGCTTGCCCATGGCCTTGAAAACCTCGGCCGGGAAATAGGCCGTATCCTCCCATTCGCCGGCAAAAGGCGCGATCTGCTCCGCCGCGAAAGCCCTGGCCATATCGCGGATCATCACTTGTTCTTCGGTCGGGATCATTGCTGCAAAACCTCCGCTAGTTCACTTGCCGGTCATGGCCTGCCCAATAGGGCTCGCGCAGTTCCCGCTTCAGGATCTTACCCGACGGGTTGCGCGGCAGCTCATCAAGGAAATCCACCGAACGGGGAATTTTATAGCCGGCGATCTGTTGCCGGGCATAGGCGATAACCTCATCCGTACTCATATCCGTGCCGGGCGCTGTCACAATGACCGCCTTCACCGTCTCGCCCCATTTATCGTCGGGTACGCCGATCACCGCCACATCGGCGATCTTGTCGTGACCGGCCAGAGCGCTTTCCACTTCCGCCGGATAGATATTCTCGCCACCCGAGACGATCATGTCCTTGACCCGGTCATGAATATACAGATAGCCCTCGTCATCAAAGTAGCCCGCATCGCCGGAAAAGAACCAACCGTCCCGAATGGCCTTGGCGGTTTCCTCCGGCTGGTTCCAATACCCCTTCATGATCTGCGCACCGGCGATAATCACCTCGCCGACCACGCCGGGCGGACAATCCACGTCGTTTTCATCCACCACACGAATTTTTGCCGCGCTCATCGGCTTGCCGCAGGATTTCATTTTCTCGCTGCCGTCGTGATCCTCGGGCGGCAGATAGGTCACCGCGCCCGTGGTCTCGGTCAGCCCATAAAGCTGGGCAAAGCCGCAATCGAAGATCTCCATGGCCTGTTGCAATACCGGCAAGGGAATGGGCGAGGCGCCATACAGGACCATCTTGACCGAGGATACATCCGTTGCCGCCGCACCGGGCGTTTGCAGCAGAAACAGAATGACCGCCGGCACAAAAATGACCTGGGTGATGCGGTAGGTTTCGATGGCTTTCAATATCTCCGGCGGATCCACCTCCGGTAACAGCACATTGGATGCGCCGAGATAGAGGCCGACAAAGGCCCAGACACAACCCGCCACATGGAACAACGGCATGGCCACCAACGAAACATCGTCGGGCGACCATTCGCCCCATTGCTCGTATGTGGTTGGCAGGAACAGAAGAAAATTGTCGTGGCTGATTTCCACTCCCTTGGGATGGCCGGTGGTGCCGGATGAATAGGCCTGCAAACAGGTATCGGAGCCGGCGCCCTCCATTTTGGGATCGGTTACATCCTGGCTATTGCGCCAGATGGCGTATTCGGCCCAGCCGTCACGGGCGCCCTGCAAGGTGAGCGTCCGTTCCAGGCATGGCACATCGCCTTCGATGCCCGCCACGAGGCTGTGATATTCCTCGACGACGAACAACAGCTTGGCGCCCGCATCATTGAGTACATAGGCCACCTCGGGCGGGGCCAAACGGAAATTGATCGGCACAAGAACGGTGCCGGCCTTGGTGGCGCCATAGTAAATCTCGAAAAACAGATCGATGTTCTTGGCCAGAATGGCAACCCGCTCACCCGGTTTGACGCCTGCGGCGATCAGTCCATTCGCAACCTGGTTGGCGCGTTGATCAAGCGTGCCATAGCTGATTTCACCGCCTTCAAAGATCAAGGCCGTATCATCGCAGCGTTCCAGCGCATGGCGGCGGATTGGGTCCGCCATGAAAAGATAGCCGTCCTGGTTGCTCATAATTCAGACTCTCCGCCAACACATACAAAACAGGCCGGCCTTTGATACGGACAAAGGCCGGCCTGAACTATAACAGCAAATTCCTATGTTGATCAGCGCGGCTGATACTTGCGGAAATCAGGTTTGCGCTTCTCGCGGAAGGCATTGACGCCCTCCTTGGATTCTTCGGTCTCGTAATAGCCTTTCAGGGCCTGGAAGCCCAACACGCCCAGTCCGCGAATATGTTCCGTATCCGCATTGAAGCTGCGCTTGGCGATGGCCAGGGCGGTGGGGCTTTTGGCCATGATCTCCTGGCACCAGGCATCCACCTCCTCGTCCAGCTTGTCGAACGGCACCACCGCATTGACCAGGCCCATTTCCATTGCTTCCTGGGCTGAGTAGCGCCGGCACATGTACCAGATTTCCCGCGCCTTTTTCTCGCCCACCAACCGCGCCAGATAAGCCGTGCCAAAGCCCGGATCGACCGAGCCCATGGCCGGCCCGACCTGGCCGAAGATGGCGTTGTCCGAGGCAATAGTCAGATCGCACAGCACGTGAAAGACGTGCCCGCCGCCGATGGCATAGCCGTTGACGCGGGCAATCACCGGCTTGGGGATATCGCGGATAATGGTGTGTAATTCCTCCACCGGCATACCCGTGGTGCCCCGGCCGCCATAGCTGCCTTCGTGGGAATCCGCCGATTGATCGCCGCCGGTGCAAAAGGCCTTGTCGCCAACGCCGGTGAAAACCACGACGCCGATATCGGGGTTCCAGCCGGCCATGTTGAAGGCCTTGATCAGCTCCTCCGCCGTCTGATTGGAGAAGGCGTTGTAGACCTTTGGCCGATTGATGGTGATCGTCGCGACGCCGTCCTTCTCCGTATAGATCAGATCCTTAAATTCCATGGCAGTTACTCGCTATTCGCTGCGTTCGCCGGGCCGGGGAAGCGGGAGGCCCAGCCAACTAGGAAAAATCAACCATGCATGGTCAGGCCGCCGGAGACCGAAATGGTCTGGCCAGTGATATAAGACGCATCGTCGGACAGGAAGAATGACACCAGGCCTGGATAATCCTCAGGCTCGGCCACGCGGCGCATGGGCACGGCGCGTTCCAGCGCCGCAACCAGCTTCGGCCCCTGTTCGGCCAGCAGCGGCGTATTGGTCGGCCCGGGGCAGACCGTGTTCAGGGTGATGTTCTTGCGCGCCAGCTCGCGGCTCATGGTTTTGGAGAAGGCGATCAGACCGCCTTTGCAGGCCGCATAAACAGCCTCGCCCGACGAGCCGACCCGGCCCGCGTCGGAGGAGATATTGACCACCCGGCCGCTGCCGCGTTCGGCCATGCCTTTCAGGATCACATGGCACAGGTTCAACGGGCCATACATGTTGATGGCCACGATCTTGTGCCAAAGCTCCAGATCCGTATCCAGGAAGGGCATGGATTTGTCCCAGCCGGCATTGTTGACCAGGCCGTCCACGGGGCCGCAATCGCCTTCGAAGGCGGTAACGGCCGCCTCGACCGCGGCATAGTCGCTGACATCTACGGCATAGCCATTGGCGGTACCGCCGGCGGCGCGGATTTTCTCGGCTGTCGCATTGGCGCCATCGCCATTGAGATCAAAAATCCCGACGTTGCAGCCCTCTTCACCCAGGCGCAGGCTGATCGCCTGGCCAATGCCGCTGGCACCACCGGTGAGAATGACGTTTTTACCTTGTAATCCACGCATATTAGGCTCTCCTATATCTTCTAATTGACTTGCGGCGGAGCATAAAAGCAAACATTGTTCGAGTCTTGTAATTGTTGGCCCCTGCTACATTCAGCCGCATTATTTTGGGAGTAAATTATGTCCGTTCGCCTGTACGCCATGACCTGCGGTTGGTTGACCATGCCCTTCCACATGTTCCTGGATGGCGAGGAGGGCGAAATCCGTCTGCCCGTGCCCGCCTATCTGATCGACCACCCAAAGGGTCAGGTGCTGTTCGACAGTGGCTTGCATACGGATATACAGGAACCGGTAACCAAGCGGGCCCAGATTATAACCAAGCATTTCAGCCCGGAATTCAGGGCCGGCGAGGAACTTGGCGCGCGTCTGGAACGATGCGACGTGGATGTTGAAAAAGTGCGTTATCTGGTGAATTCGCACCTGCATTTCGACCATGCCGGCGGCAATTTTCAAGTCAAGAACGCGCAGTTGGTGGTGCAAAAGAGGGAATGGTTGGCCGGCCACGACCCGGACCTGATGAAGGCCAACGGCTTTGCCTTGGAAGACTATGACCACGGCCATGATCTGAATCTGGTTGATGGCGAGCATGACCTGTTTGGCGACGGCAGCGTGGTCTGTATTCCCACCTATGGCCACACGCCGGGGCATCAGTCCTTGAAGGTGCGCCTGGGCAGCGGCGATGTGCTGTTGGCGGGTGATGCCTGTTATCTGCGCCAGACCCTTGAACAACTGCATCTGCCCAAGGTGGTGCATGACAGGCAGGAGATGCTGGAAAGCCTGCAACGCATCCGTGCCCTGCAAACCGCCGGTGCGCGAATTTTTTATGGCCATGACGCGGATTTCTGGAAAACCGTGCCCCAGGCCCCTGCGGAAGTAATCTAGGGAGACCGCCATGATGGAAATCGGTGTCGCGGGCGAATTGCTGCCCATCCGCGAAAGCCTGGCCCGCGAGGTCGAGGTCGCCTGGGGCCGCCTGGCCAGCCCCGGCACCTGGTGGACGGGGGCGGAACGCCTGGCCATCGCGGCGGAGGCGCGCCATGCAAAAAATTGCCCCCTGTGCCAGCAGCGCCAGGTGGCGCTGTCGCCCTATACGGTGGCCGGCGAACATGACAGCGCATCTGATCTGCCGCCGGCGGCAATCGAAGCAATTCACAGGATCGTTACGGATGCGGGCCGAATTACCGAACGCTGGATTCTGTCGCTGATAGAAGGCGGCGAGATGCCGGCGCTGGCGGAAACCGAGTACGTGGAGATCATCGGCGTCATCGCGGTCCTGACGGGCCTGGACAAACTACACCAGGCCCTGGGTCTGCCGCCACGGGATCTGCCGGCGCCCCTTGCCGGCGAGCCGAGCCGGCAACGACCGCAGGGCGCCAAACGGAACCTGGCCTATGTCTCCACCCTGGCACCAGAGGACGTTAGCCCGGAAGATCCAAATCCCTATCCCGTCCATGGCGACAAGAACATCCATCGCGGCGTCAGCCTGGTGCCGCAAGAGGTTTTCAATTTCTTCGACCTGGATGTGGAGCTGTATTTGAAGGATCACGAGATCAGGGATTTCGAACATGATTTCCGCGCCATCAGCCACGCCCAAATCGAGCTGATCGCGGGGCGAACCTCGGCTCTGAACGGGTGCTATTATTGAACCACCTCCCATTCAGCCCTGCTCCGTGAGAGCGGCAAAAATTCCGGGGAGCAATACGATCTTTCCGCCGTCATGACGGACGAGGGGGCCGTGAACAGCGTGCCCCATGGCGAAGTTCTGATGAGCTTGGTCGAGGCCGTGCATATTGGCGAGGACGCGGCCATGGCGGAGGCCCGGCGGGCGGTACGCGAAGCCCTGGGCGATGCTGCCTTTGTCGATGCCTGCGCCACCATTGCATCGTTCAGCGCGGTGGTAAAAATCGCCGACGGCGCCGGCATCCCCCTGGAGGACTATAAGGAAGAGGCCACCCGCGACATGCGCGCGGAGCTATCCATCAACGAATTCCAGAGTTAGGTCGCTATCAATCAAGCCCTGCGCGCTGGCAGGCTGCCCTCGGCGATAATGCCGTACGGGCCATAGCTGACGTAAGTTATGGCGGCGAAGCGGTTCTTGTGCCGCTGTTCCACTTCACCCTTGCTCCAAAAGGTCGCGCTGGCCATTTCCGCCGCCCGGAACTCAAAACCGTCATGGGGCTGGATCGCAATATAATGGGGCTCACCCGTCACTGGATTGATGATTGGACTAATATCCGCCTCGAGCACGCCATCGACAACGAAGCGGCCCTTGCGGCCATCAAGATCCCATTCGAATTCAATATTCGCGAAGATGGGATCGGGCTCATGTTCGATCGTGGCGCCATAGACGGCAAAGCCGGTCGTGGGCTCCTGCTCCTCGCCGCCAAAAATCTTGAACAGCGCTTCGACCTGCTCTTCCGTCGCGGACTTGTCGATAATGCTCCACCATGTTCCATCGCCTTCATGTACGGCGCCGGGCCAGCGGAAGATGCCGGCTGTGCGCAAGCCATCCAGGCGGATATCACCGAAATAGCCCTCTGTAATCTCCGTTGCCGTAACGCCCTCGCAGGGCAGACGTGTCGGCGCCGCGTTAAATTCGCAGGGACAGCCATAATCACAGCTACAAGCGCCAATTTGCTTGGTTCTGATCATCCAGTCGACGTAAGCCATGATTTTTGCCTCCCTCAAATCGGCGACTATAGGTTTGCCATGGATATTATCAATGCCGGTGGATGCAAAACCCGGCCCTCTCTTGCCTCTGCTGGCGGGCGGTGTATGTTGCGGCCTTCGGATTTGAATAGGTAACCGCAACAGGCGCGCCCCGACGCGCCATGGAGGAGTGGAAGAGATCATGACGGATCAAATCAATGCCGGCGAAATGCTGAAAGACAAAGTAATTCTGGTCACGGGCGCCGGGCGCGGCGTTGGCCGCGACATCGCTCTTATGGCCGCCAGCCAGGGCGCCAAGGTGATCGTCAATGATCTGGGCGGCCAGGCCGATGGCGAGGGCGAGGACAAGACCCCGGCCATGGAAGTAGTCGGCGACATCAAGGAAGCCGGCGGCGAGGCCGTGGCCAACTATGGCTCGGTAGCTGATTTTGAAGCCGCCGAGGCGATGATCCAGCAGGCCGTGGATACCTATGGCAAGATCGACGGCATCGTCAACAACGCCGGTATTCTGCGCGACGTCATCTTCCACAAGATGACCGAGGAGGAATGGGACATCGTCATCGCCGTGCATCTGAAAGGCTGCTTCAACGTGGCCCGGGCGGCGGCGACACGCTTTCGCGAACAGAAAAGCGGCGCCTTCGTGCACATGACCTCGACCTCCGGTCTGGTCGGCAACTTTGGTCAGGCCAACTATGCCGCGGCCAAGCTGGGCATCGTCGGTTTGTCCAAGTCATTGGCCCTGGATATGTCGCGCTTTGGCGTCCGTTCCAACTGCATCTCGCCCTTCGCATGGAGCCGTCTGATTGGCACCATTCCCATTTCCAACGAGGAAGAAGCCGCCCGGGTGGAGAAGATCAAGGCCATGACCCCGGCCAAGATCGCGCCCATGGCCGTGTTCCTGCTGTCCGATGCGGCCCATGAGGTCACGGCGCAGATCTTTGGCGTGCGCCACAACGAAATCTTCCTCTTCAACCAGCCCCGCCCGGTCCGCTCGGTACAGCGCACCGAAGGCTGGACGCCGGAAGCCATTGCCGAACACGCCCTGCCGGCCATGAAGTCCTCCTTCATGGCGTTGGAGCGTAGCGGCGACGTCTTCAGCTG
>CAYWYB010000149.1:0-12381 GCA_964462145.1 uncultured Rhodospirillaceae bacterium | reverse complement strand
ATTAATGGTACCCTGTGGGTGGCCGGGAAGGGGGAGCGGGCGGCTCGGCGATTCGATGAATATCGAAAATGGGTTAGTCGCCACTTATTCCGCCGCACCGCCGTCCGACAGCCAGCGGGCGCAGTCGGGGCCAAGCTCGTCGCGGGCGCGGGCCTCGTATGCCTGGCAATCCTCGGCTGTCAGAACATCGCGCCAGCGGCCATTCTGGCCTTTGTGAATGAAGACCTGTGCGCCCGCATCCCAAAACGCGCCGCCCAACGGCACGCTTTTGGTGGCGTTCGCCTTCATATAGTCAAAGCCGCAAAACTCCACCGTTCGCGGCCATTGCGATTCATCTATTGCGATCTCTAGAAATTCGGCCACCCGGCGCATTTCACCGGCCATATCGGCTTTCATGTCAGCGAAATGCAGAAACAGCACATTGGGCAGGTGCCGAATTTCCCACCAGGTGCGGATATTCTCCCAATAGGGCCACCAGGGATGGCCGTCCCCGGCCAGCCATTCCTGGAAATATTGCCGGACATTATCGACGGGCTTTTCGATTGGCGGGCCCACAAGGCCCGGCGTGTCATTCAGGGCCTCGTACCAAAGATCATTGGCATTGGCATGATGGTTGTACATGCTCCAGACCACATCGCGGCCGTCACGGCCGATATAGATATATTTTGCCCGCGGCGAAAAGACCAAGGCGTCCACCGGCAGGTGGGTCTTGATAAAACGGCGATGGGTCTGCGCCGCCACTTCCGGCAGTTTGATTTCCTTGGGCGGCACCCGCAAATCCAGCCAGGGCGACATCGCCGCCACTTCCATGCCTTCCTGGCCCTGAAAGAGTAGCTGGGAGACGATCTGCTGCACCCATGTCGTGCCGGATTTGGCATAGGTGGAAATTATGATGTCGTCGTCGCGAAAGTCGAAATCGTCCCAAATCGTCGAGTCAAAATGATGATTGTGAAGGTCGCGCTGCTTTTGCGGCCACTGAATTGAGCTTTCCGCCATGTTCCCCATTCCCCATATTCGTTTGCCGTATTCATTGCCCCCGCAATGATCGAAATTACTGCCTATAAATAATAGATCAGGTCTCGCCCTTCAGCAATTTGTCCCGGTATTCCTGGCCGGTGATCAGCCCTCCCGCAGCCTCGACCCGGTTTCGGTCGCGCTCGGGCAAGGCGTCCTGCATATCGTCGATGCGCTTCCAGGCCGCCAGCGGCGCCGGTTCGCCCTCGCGCGGCACATAGCGGGAGGTTTCAACGCGCTGATAGCGGTGCACATAGCGCGGACAATTAACCCAGACCCTGGCCACGGCAACCCGGACCACCAGTTGCGCCTCTGGATAAGAGGCTAAGAGAGCAGGGTCGTCGTCCAGGACAGCCGTACCTTCCAGACGCAGGCGGTGCGGCGTTTCAAAATCGATGAACAACAGACCCAGCTTGGCATTGTTGGCGATATTGCCCATGGAATAGTACATGCCGTTGCCGTCGTAGCTAGGAAAGACAATGGTTTTGTCATCCAGCACCCGGACAAAGCCCGGATCGCCGCCCTTGTAGGATGAAGTGGGCTGGCCGTCGGCGTTGACGCTGGCCAGAAAGAACATATCCCGGCTTTCGATAAAGGCCCGGTCGGCACCGCCGACGCGATCCTTCATCGCGACATCCTCGATCACCTTGGCGATCTTTTCCGTCCCGAAACGCGCTTGCAGGGCCCGGTGCTCGTCACCTAGAAAATCGCTCATCCGCCTATCCCCTCGTCGCTAGTCGAGAACCGCATCGATGGCGGCGACGACATCCTCGATCTTCATATCCGCCGTAAAAATCCCCCGCGCGCCTGCCTCGCTCAGTGCGGGGTGATCCTCGGCGGGAATGGTGCCGCCCACGAACAGCGGTATGGCGCCGCCATCCAGGGCCTGCAGCTGCCGCGCGGTTTCCGCCACCAGCTCCAGATGGCTGCCTGACAATATGGACAGGCCCACCGCATCCACATCTTCCTCGACCGCCACGTTGGCGATGAAATCGGGGGCCTTGCGCAGGCCGGTATAGATCACTTCCGCGCCCGCATCGCGCAGGGCCAGGGCGATCACCTTGGCGCCCACGTCGTGGCCGTCCAGGCCCGGTTTGGCGATCAGAATGCGTTTTCCGTTCAGGCTCATACTCCGACTCCTTACAGGCCAACCGGCTCCTGGAATTCGCCCCAATGGTCTTTCAGGGCGCCGACCATTTCACCGATGCTGACATAGGCGTGGCAGCAATCAATCATGAAGGGAAGCAGATTTTCCGCATCTCCCGCCACCGCATTGGATAACTTTTGCAGGGCCTGTTCAGCCGCCGCACTGTCACGTTCGGCGCGCACTTTGTTGAAGCGCTCCACGGTCTGGCCGGCGATCTTGGTATCCAGCTTGAAGACTTCGCCAAAATCGTTGGCGTCTTCATCCTCGCGGCGGAAATGGTTTTGCCCCACCACCACGCGCTCGCCCGCGTCCGTCTGAAGCTTGCGTTCCAGGGCGCGCTGGGCGATGCGGCTTTGCAGATAACCGTCTTCGATGGCTTTTTCGGCGCCGCCGTAATCCTCGATCTCGGCGATTACCTTGGTGATTGCCGCATCCATTTCATCGGTCAGATATTCCACGTAATAGCTGCCGCCCAGGGGGTCCACGGTTTTTGAAATGCCGCTTTCATAGGCCACCATCTGCTGGGTGCGCAGCGCCGTTTCGGCACTGAATTCGGTGGGGATTTGGTAGGCCTCGTCATAGGCGGCGGTGAAGATCGACTGTGCCCCGCCGAAAACGGCGGCCATATTCTCGATGCCGACACGGACGATATTGTTGTAAGGCTGCGCCGCCGTCAGGGACGAGCCGCCGCAGACCACGCCAAAGCGGAACATCAGGGCCTTGGGGTCGGTAACGCCATAGCGTTCCTGCAACAGGCGGGCCCAGACCCGGCGACCGGCGCGGAATTTGCAGATCTCCTCGAAGAAATCCATGTGGACATAGAAGAAGAAGCTGAGGCGCTTGGCGAAGTGATTGACGTCGCCGCCACGGCGCAGCATCTCGTCCACGTAGGCCAGGCCGTTGGCCAGGGTGAAGCCCATCTCCTCCACCGCTGTGGAGCCGGCATCGCGGACATGAGCGCCGGCGATGGAGATGGGGTTGAAGCGCGGCGTTGCCTCGTTCGAAAAAAGGATCGAATCCGCGATCAGCCTTAACGAGGGACGGACCGGAAAGATCCAGGTTCCCCGCGCCACATACTCTTTCAGAATATCGTTCTGGATGGTGCCGGTCAGGCGCTCCCTTGGCACGCCCTTTTTGTCTGCGGCGGCCAGATACATGGCGTAGATCATCGGCGCCGTGCCGTTGATCGTGAACGAGGTGGAGATCGAGGCAAGATCAATGCCGTCCAGCAGGATCTCCATATCCGCCAGGGTGGCGATGGAAACCCCGACTTTGCCGACTTCCGAGCGGGCCATGGCATCGGTCGGGTCATAGCCGCATTGCGTGGGCAGATCCAGGGCCACGGACAGGCCGGTCTGGCCCTGATCGAGGAGAAAACGGTAGCGCTGATTGGTTTCCTCGGCCGAGCCGAAACCGGAATACTGCCGGATCGTCCACAGCCGGCCACGGTAGCCGTTGGGGAAGATGCCCCGGGTGAAGGGATATTCGCCGGGCTGGCCGGGATCGCTCTTGACCATGTCGGCGGTCGCGACCTGGGGAATTTCAATGCCCGACGGCGTCGTGGATGAAGGCATGGCCGGGGGCGCGGACGGGGCGGTGGGAGCGCTGTCAGTCATGGCCTAATCTTCCTTTTTCAATATTCCGTCTGCGGCCGCCCAGTGGTCATCATGCACCCAGGCGGCGGCAAAATTGCTGGTTTCCAAATCCAGCAATTCCTGCCGCGAGGCGCCGGCCCGCTGGGCCAAATTCAAGGCCTTAAAGCCCCGCATGACATGTGGCGACTGTTTTAGCATAGGTTTTAGAAAGGCCGATACGGTGTCGTCTAGAATCTCGCCTTCCTTGGCGGCGGCATCGGCCAGACCGATGGTCATGGCATCCTTGCCAGCCAACATTTCGAAGCGGCTAAGCATGCGCATGGCCATGTTGGGGCCGACCAGGCGCATCAGATCCGGGCCGCCGCCCCAGGCCGTGGTAATATTCAACCTGCCTTGGATAAAGCCGATACGGGCATGCGCCGCGAAGATGCGAAAATCGCAGGCGGCGGCCAGTTCCGCCCCACCGCCCAAGGCATCGCCATTCAATGCCGCGATCACCGGCACCGGAAACTGCCGGATCGCCTCCAGCGCCGTCTTGGCCTGCAAGGACATCTCCGTCGCCTCGGCCAGGGTTTGCACACTGGCCAGATCACGCAGATCGCCGCCGGCGGCGAAGCTTTTGTCGCCGGCACCGCGCAACACAGCCGCCAACACATCATCATCATTCGCGGCGTCGCTAAAGACGGCACCCAATTGATCGAGCACCGAACGGCTCAAGGCATTGCGCTTGGCCGGCCGGTCGATCAGCACATAAAGCACCCGCTGCCGTGTTTCGACCCGCAAATCACCGGTAGTCATGGCCCCAGATACTCCAGCTGACACTCAAACAAATTGATATGCCGAAAATATTAGCCTGTTGGCGGTAATTCACAACCAGTCCAGGGTAATATATGATTTACAAACAAGCCTCCTCAGATGCTGGGAGTCGCATGACCTTGGCCGGAATTCGAACATACGTCTTGAAGATGGCCGCAGCGGCATGGCGCGCGCGATGACCGACATCAGCGCCGAACAGATGCTGGATGCCTTCTCCGCCCTGGAGCATTTGCAGCCCGATAGCAGTAATTTCTTGGCCGCCGCCGCTCGGGTTTTGAGTAAGTCCCTGGAATATCCTTGGACGATTATTCTGCATCATGGAACTACAGCGTCGAGGCGCGGCGATGCCGTGGCCTTGCACATGGACAGCGATGACACGGCGGCAAACAGAGCCGCCATCACAAGTGCGGCGCAACAGCTGATCGACAACAACAAGGACAGCGCCGGGCAATGGACCGCGTCCATTTCGATAGACGGGCTAGGTGCTCTCCAGGTTTGCGGAAATGCATGCCGCGATAGCGAAGGGTCGGTGCGCGGTCATCTGCTGGCCCTGGCCCCTCAGCCGCGAAAGGTTTCAGATGCGTCAAAACACAAGGTCAGTTTCGCCGAAACATTCATGGCCCTGACCGCACAGAGGATCGGCGCAAGACTTGGCCGCCAGGATACCGAGCAAATCCTGCGGCAAAGCGAGGATAATTTTCATCACTTGGTCGAAAACATGCCGCAAGGCTTTTTCGTCAACAAGGGTCTTCAGCCCGTCTTCGTCAACCGCGCCATGAGCGACATGTATGGCTACGACAGTCCGGAAGAATTACTCGCGGTCGGCAGTTTGGCCGTGTTGTGGGCACCACATGAACTTGACCGTATTGTGCGATTTGCCAAGGAACGGGATCACGGCAATACCAGTGTAAATACTTTCGAAGGTGAAGGGGTAAAGAAAGACGGCAAGACAATTTGGGTGCAAGTTGTGGCGCACCCGGTCCGCTGGCGGGGCGAAACATTAATCGGCGGGACGGTCAACGACATAACGGCGTTGAAATTGTCGGCCCTGGAACTGGCCGAGAAATCGGCGTTTCTGGAAGCCATCCTCGAGGCAGCGCCATTCTCAATCTCGTTGCGGGATATTCAAGGAAGGTTCACCTTTATCAATAAACGAGGCGCGGAATTGTATGGCATCGAGCCGGAGAATTTGCTGGGCAAGACCCAACTGGAAATATTGGCCGAAAAAGCCAAACCAGGCAGTCGTAATGTCGGGATGGAAGTCGCTACGACGGGCAAGGCAGTATTTGACCAGGAGGTGAAATCCCAGCTCTTTCCGGGCCGAATCTATTCATTCAGTTTCGCGCCGGTATTTGACGGCAAAGGCGGCATAACCGGCGTCCTTGGCACGGGGCATGATATCTCCAAGCGAAAACGTGCAGAAGCCGTCCTGAGAGAGCATGAACAGGCCCTTGCCGAGGCCCAACGCATCGGAAAAATCGGTCATTGGCGGATTTATCCAGACACCGAAACGGTCGAATTATCTAACCAGGCTTGTCGAATTCTCGGCTTTCCAGAAGGCGAAGGCATGCGCGAATTGGCTGAGCTGCGCAAAGGCATACCCGCCAACGACCTTGAAACAATTTCGCGAGCGCGGGCAGCGGGCCTCGCCAAACGTGAAGCCTACCGTTTCAAATACAACATCATTCTCGGCGACGGTGAGGTTCGGGTCATGGAAGGGGAGGGGCAGCCCGAATACGACGAGGCGGGCGAATTGTTGTACATATTCGGCGTGACGCAGGACATTACCGAGCGCGACAGGGTAGAGAGCGAATTGCGCCGGAGCGAGGCGCGGCTTCGTGATTTCGCGGAAGCCAGCGCCGAGCACTATTGGCAAACCGATGCCCAGAACCGCTATGATTATTTTTCGTCATCGTATCAGGAAAGTTCCAATCGATCGAACGAAGAGCTGATTGGTCAGCCCGTGGAAAATGCTACCGATCCAGCTTTTCGAGGGCAGGAGGCCTGGCAATACATCCAAAACCAAATACGACAGCGGCAACCGTTTCGTGATGTGGTCTTTGAACGCCAGGGCGCCAAACCGGGCGAAACTGTTTGGATTAGAGCCTCGGGTAGGCCCTATTTTAATGAGAGTGGCGATTTTCTGGGCTATCGCGGCACCTCCAACAATGTGACTACGCACCGGACCCTTGAAGAGCAATTGGCGCAAGCGCAAAAGATGGAAACCGTGGGTCAGTTGACCGGCGGCGTGGCGCACGATTTCAACAACCTGCTGGCGGTGATCGTGGGCAACGCGGAATTGTTATTACATGGCGATGACCCTGCATCCGACCATAGATTGGATAAGAGCAAAGCCAAGAAATCGACCGACGCCATTCTGCGAGCCGCCTATCGCGGCGCGGAGCTAACCCAGCAACTGCTGGCTTTTTCACGGAAACAATCGCTGTCACCCAAAGTCATTAATTTGGATCAGCAGATTAGCGGCATGATCACAATGCTGCAGGGCAGCCTGGACGCCACGATCAAGATCCAAACCAGCAGCAGCGATGACCTTTGGCCATGCCTGGTTGATCCGGGGCAGGTGGAAAATGTCATGCTTAATTTGGCAATCAACGCTCGTGATGCCATGCCTGATGGCGGCACCCTGAGCATCGAAACGACGAATGCTTATATGGATGAGGAGAGTGCGGCCCAGGCTGATATAGATCCCGGCGCCTATGTTACGCTGGCCGTCACTGATACCGGAACCGGCATGCCGGCCGAGGTGCGGGACAAGATTTTCGAACCTTTCTTTACGACCAAGGACCAGGGCAAGGGCACCGGCCTGGGCTTGAGCATGGTGTTTGGCTTCGTCAAGCAGTCAGACGGCCATGTCACTGTCTATAGTGAGGAAGGCCGTGGCACGACGATTAAGTTGTATCTGCCCCGCGCCTTGCGGCAGCCCGATGAAGCGCGGAATATTGAAACCTCCTCGCCAGGCGCTCGCGATGAATGTGTCCTGATCGTAGAGGACGACACCGATGTGCGCACCCTGGCCGTCAACCTGATTGATGATCTTGGCTACCGCGTGCTGGAGGCGGGCGATGGCAAAGCCGCCCTGGGTATTCTGGAACGCGAGCGGCGGATTGATCTGCTGCTCACCGATGTCATCCTGCCTGGCGGCATGAACGGCGATGAAATAGCCCGCCGGGCCCCCGAATATCAACCGGATATCAAGATCATGTTCATGTCTGGTTATTCCCACGACGCTCTGATCCATCAGGGCCGGATGGATGATTCGGTGGTGCTGTTACAAAAACCATTCCGCAGGGCGGAATTGGCGGTCAAGCTGCGCGAAGCTCTCGAAAACCCGCCCAAGACCGGCAAAGCGGTGATGCCATAAATTTAGCGACCTGAAAAAATTGACGGTAATGGGCTAACCAAACTACCAGGCGCCGCGAGTGTCGATAACGAATTTATCTTTGATCAAATCACGGTCGATATGCATGAAGGCACTGTGATCCACCAACAGCAGGACCATGTTGGCCTGTTCCATGGCCACGTCGAAATCAGTCAATTCCAGGCCCCGGTCGAGCAATTCAGTTGGCAGGGCCGGAACATGAGGTTCGACCACCAGCAACTTGGCCACGCTCATGTCGGCCAGCCGCGCAACAATTTCCAACGCTGGACTTTCACGCAGGTCATCCACATCCGCTTTATAGGACAGGCCGAGGCAAGCGATAACGGGCTTGACCAGGGCCCGGGCCCGGGCCGCCACTTGTTCACAAATGAAGCCGGGCTTGGCATCGTTAATTTCCCGCGCCGCTCGAATGATTTTGGCTTCTTCCGGCGCGCCGTCGACGATGAACCAGGGGTCCACCGCGATGCAGTGGCCGCCGACGCCGGGACCGGGGGAAAGGATATCGACACGGGGATGCAGGTTGGCCATCTCGATCAATTCCCAGACATTGATGTTATGCCTGTCGCAAATCACCGACAGCTCGTTGGCGAAGGCGATGTTGACGTCGCGATAGGCGTTCTCCGTCAGTTTGGACATCTCCGCCGTGCGCGCGTTGGTTACCTTGCATTCGCCCCGCACCACGATGCGGTATAACGATACGGCCCGCTGGGCGCATTTGCGGGTCATGCCGCCGATCACCCGGGCGTTGTTCACGACTTCCTCGATGATCCTGCCAGGCAACACCCGTTCGGGACAATAGGCGACGTTGATATCCGCCATCTCGCCCTCGTCGCCGGGGAAGCTGAGATCCGGGCGGAGGTCAGCCATCCATTGCGCCATCTTTTCCGTGGTGCCCACGGGTGAGGTGGATTCCAGGATCACCAGATTGCCTTTTACCAGCACCGGCGCGATGGCTTCGGCCGCGGCCCGTACATGGCTGAGATCGGCGCCAAGATTATTGCCGTCGCCCCCGCCCTCACGCAGAGGCGTCGGCACGGCGACCAGAAACGCCTCGGCGGCCTGGACTTCGGTGCCGACGCGCAATTTTCCGTTTTCCACCACCCGGCGCACCAGAGCGTCCAGATTAGGTTCGCCGAAATGCGGCTTGCCGGCATTGATGCTGTCAACCACCTCCTGGTCGCTGTCCGTACCGACAATTTCGACACCCTGATTGGCGAACACGGCGGCCGTGGGCAGGCCGATATAGCCCAAACCAACGACGCTGACCCTATTGAAGGTGTTCATTACGAAGCCTCTCAACGATGCGGGCGCTGGCCTTGCCGTCACCATAGGGGTTATGGGCCCGCGCCATGGCCTGGTAAGCCTCCGCGTCATCCAGAAGATCGCCCAGGCATTCCAAAAGTTTATCCATATCCGTACCTACCAGCTTGGCCGTGCCGGCGTCCACGGCCTCTGGCCGTTCGGTGGTATCGCGGGTGACCAGTACCGGCTTGCCCAGGGCGGGCGCCTCTTCCTGTATGCCGCCCGAATCCGTTACGATCAGTTCCGCCCGCCGCATCAAATAGAGAAACGGCAGGTAATCCAGCGGCGGGATCAGATGCACATTGTCCTTGCCACGCAAAACCTCGTTGGCGGCCTTTTGCACATTCGGGTTCAGATGAACCGGGTAGACAATGACAACATCATCCCGTTCGGCCAGGATGGCCAGGCCACGGCAGACACGTTCAAGGCCGCCGTCGAAATTCTCCCGCCGATGGCCGGTGGTCAGAATCAGGCGCTTGCCCGGATCAATAAAGTTGAACTGCGCTTCCAGCCGGGCCTGTAGATCAGGCGAGGCATCGATAATATCGATAGCCTGGGACAGCGCATCAATCACCGTATTGCCGGTGACCATGATGCGCTCATCGGTGATGCCTTCGGCCAGTAGGTTTTGCCGCGCGGCCTCGGTCGGCGGGAAATGCAGATCGCAGATCACCGAGGTCATCCTGCGGTTCATCTCTTCCGGCCATGGCGAATGAATATTACCTGTGCGCAAGCCCGCCTCGACATGAGCCACCGGCACCTTTTCGTAAAACGCGGCCAGGGCGGCGGCGAATGTGGTGGTCGTATCACCCTGCACCAAAACCCGGTCGGGGCGGCAATCCCGGATTACCTTTTGCACCCCGGTCAGGACAGCGGAGGTGATGTGGTCCAGGCCCTGGCCCGCCTGCATAATGTTCAGGTCAAAATCTGGCGTGATCTCGAACACAGCCAGGACCTGATCAAGCATTTGCCGGTGCTGGGCGGTGACACAGACAAGGGACTCCACGCCATCCGCTGCCGCCAGTGCCGTGACGACGGGGGCCAACTTGATGGCTTCGGGCCGGGTGCCGAATACAGTCAGAACCTTAATTGAGCTGCCTTCTCATAATATTCGCCGCAATATGAAATACGTTGCCATGCCTGACAATAGACAAAGTGCTGCGTTGGTGACTTCCGAATAGTATGAGAAGCTAGTGTCGAAATCATGAATAGGGGGTCAAGGGGATGTTGGAGACAACGATCGCGGGCAGCCTGCCGAAGCCAAGCTGGCTGGCGGAACCTGAAAAACTGTGGGCGCCGTGGCGGTATGACGGCGAAGATTTGTGGCGGGCGCAGTGCGATGCGGCCCTGGTGGTCCTGAAGGAACAGGAGAACGCAGGCATCGATATCGTCAGCGACGGCGAGATGTTCCGCCAGCATTTCGTCCATGGCGTCCTGCGCAAAATCGACGGCATCGATTTCGACCGCATGACCACCATGGGCATTCGCGCCGACCGCTACAAAGCGGAGGTGCCGACGGTGACCACGGCCCTGAATCGCCCGGCATCAATCCATGGCCGTGAGGTTGCCTTTACCCGCGCCCAGACCGCGCGCAAGCTGAAATTCACCATGCCCGGCCCCATGACCATCGTCGATACCATCGCCGATGAACACTACGGCGACCGCCCGACGCTCGCCATGGCCTTCGCCGAAATCCTGAACCAGGAGGCCCTGGAGCTGGAGGCCCTGGGCGTCGATGTGATCCAGTTCGATGAACCGGCCTTCAACGTCTATATGAAAGAGGTCGCGACCTGGGGCATCGAAGCCCTGGAGCGCGCCGCCCGTGGCCTGAAATGCAAGACGGCGGTGCATATCTGTTATGGCTACGGCATCCAGGCCAATCTGGATTGGAAAGACACTTTGGGCGATGAATGGGCGCAATACCGGGAAACCTTTCCGGTATTGGCGGACAGCGCCATCAACCAGGTCAGCCTGGAATGCGCCAATTCAAAGGTGCCATTGGAATTGCTAGGTCTGCTGGCGGGCAAGGACGTTCTGGTCGGCGCCATCGACGTCGCTACGGACCAGGTTGAAAGCCCCGAGCAGGTTGCCGCCACCATCCGCGCGGCCATGCAATATGTCCCGGTGGAGAAGCTGTATCCCTGCACCAACTGCGGCATGGTGCCCCTGAGCCGGGAGCTGTCGTTAGCGAAACTGCAAGCGCTCGGTGCCGGCGCAGCGATTGTTCGGGGTGAGTTGGGCGCTTAATTATCCAGCATCTCGAATTTCGCCATCAGCTCGTCTTCGCTTTCGACGAAGTCCGGGTTCTGTTCGATGCAGTCGACCACCGGACAGACCAGGCGGCATTGGGGTTCGTGGCCGACGCATTCGGTGCATTTGAAGGCATCAATGGTGTAGATCGGATCACCGACTGAAATGGCCTCGTTAGGGCAAACCGGTTCGCAGGCATCGCAGCCGGTACAGGTTTCGTTGATCAATAGCGCCATGATGGGCTCCTCTCTCGAATCTTTAACTAGCTTACGATGCCACCGGCAGGGCTTCCAGGTCCGCCAATTTCTGATGGCGGAAAGCGCCCCACAAGGCGGCGCCAATGGCGCCGGCGTAGATGGAATCAGCGTGCGCGCGGAGATCCAGGTCGGTCATTTTCTGCGCCACCATGCGCTCCGCCATGGTTGCCACCAGGCCGCTGTCGTTGGCCAGGCCACCCGTGACCAAGACCGTGCCTTCGCCCACCTTGGTGGATTTCAACAGCTTGACCAGACGGTCGGCCATGGAGGTGTGGATGCCCTTCAGGATGTTCTGGGTGGAAATGCCCCGGCTGACCATGTTGATGACGTCGGTTTCCGCCAGCACGGCACAGATCGAGCTGACCGCTTCCGGGTCGTCGGCCTGTTGTGACAATTCGCCAACCTCGTCCAGGGCCACGCCCAGATAGCGGGCGATGTTTTCCAGGAATTGCCCGGAGCCCGAAGCGCATTGCGAGGTCATCTTATAGGTCAGAACCTTGCCCCGGTCATCGACGCGGATGGCCCGGCCATGCAGGGCGCCCACGTCCATGGCCGCGCGGGTCTCGGGGTCCAGATAAATGGCGCCGCGGGCGTGCGTGG
>CAYWYB010000148.1:0-12390 GCA_964462145.1 uncultured Rhodospirillaceae bacterium | reverse complement strand
CCTTGTTGCCGCCACCTTGGCCTTCGTGACGGCTCTGTTGGCGGTGGCCTTGATGATGCGCTGGCTGCGCCATGCCTCTTATACGCCGTTCGTGATCTATCGCCTGGTTCTGGGTGCCGGGCTGTTATATTGGGTCTACGCCTGACCAATTGAAGGACTACAGAGAATGGAAATCTGCCTGATCACCGGCACCTCGACCGGCATCGGCCATGCCACGGCGCTGCATCTGGCGCGCCGGGGCTACAAGGTCTATGCCAGCATGCGCAATACCGCCAAGGCGGAACCGCTGCGCGTGGCGGCGGCGGCGGAAAATCTGCCGCTGGTGATCGAAACCCTGGATGTTTCGGACAGTCAGTCCATGCTGGCCTGCGTGCGGCGGATCATCGCCGAGGAGGGCCGAGTTGATGTTCTGGTCAATAATGCCGGCTTGTCCTCGTCATCGCCCATCGAGACCTACCCGGAAGATGAACATCGGGCCATGTTCGAGGCCAATTACTGGGGACCGGTGAGATTGACCCAGGCCATTCTGCCCGGCATGCGCGCTCAGGGGCGCGGCGCCATTGTCAATATCTCATCCCTGGTGGGACGCCTTGCCTGGGCCAATCAGGGCGCTTACTGCGCCTCCAAATTCGCCATGGAGGCGTTTTCCGAAGCCTTGGCCCAGGAGGTCGCGCCCCATGGTATCCGCGTTGCGATCATCGAGCCGGGCGTTATCGCCTCGTCGATATTCGAGAATACCCCGGTGCACTACGACAAGGCCTCGCCCTACAAATCGGCCATGCGGCGCAGTGGCCGTTTCTTCAATATCGGGATCGCCAACGCAACGCCCGCCGAGGCGGTGGCCGAGGTGATTGCCGAGGCGCTATCGGCGGAACAGCCAAAGCTGCGCTATCCGATTGGCTTTGGCAGCGAAATCATGGCGCGCCGCGCCGCCATGAACGACGAAGATTTCGTCGCCATGGGAGCCTTGGACGACAGCGACTATTACCAGGCCATGCGGGATCACCTGGGCATCGAGCTGGAGCCGCAAAAGGAAGACTAGCGGTTCTGTAAACGTGGTCTAGGCCTGTTCGATGGAGGGCAGGCGCCCGGCCTTGCGGTAGCGGTACATATAGCGGGGCAGCACCGCGTTAAGGGCCGTGGGCGTCACGCCAAGGTCATCCAGGCCGGGCAGTTCGCCGCCGGCAACATTGTCCACCTTCAACATTTCCACCTGGTCCATGGTCAAAATCCGCCAGGGCAGCAATTGCAGGAAGAAGGCGTAGAATTTGGCAAGGGCAAACGGATACCACATCATCAGGCGGTCGCGTCCGGTCTGCTCGCAAACCATGGCCATGATTTCGGCCATGCTCAATACCTGGGGGCCGCCCAATTCATAGGTGCCGCCCGTCGGCGCATCGTCCCGTGCCAGGGCGGCGATGGCCTGGGCCACGTCACCCACATAGACCGGCTGCATACGGCCCTTGCCGCCGCCCAGCAGGGGCATCACGGGGGTCAGCGTCGCCAACTGGCCGAACAGGTTGAAAAAATGATCCTCGGCGCCAAAAATGGTCGATGGCCGAACGATGATGGCCTCGGGACAGGCCGCCCGGACCATGGCCTCGCCCGCCGCCTTGCTGCGGGCATATTTGCTGTTCGCCTCCGCATCGGCGCCAATGGCGGAAACGTGGATCAGGCGGCCGGCGCCGGCAGCGGCGGCGGCGCGGGCCACCGTCTCGGCGCCGTCTTCATGCACCGCCTGAAAACTTTGCGCACCGCCCGGGAACATGACGCCGGTCAGGTTGATGACCACGTCGGCGCCGGCGACGGCGCGGGCGATCGAAGCTTCGTTGCGAATGTTGGCCTGAATCGGCTGCACCTGTCCGACATCGCCCATGGGCTTGAGGAAGCTGGCCGCTTCGGGGTCGCGTACCGCGACGCGGACCTGCAATCCCTGCTGCGCCAGCCGTTTGACCAGATAGCGCCCCAAAAATCCGGCGCCGCCGATGACTGTTACTTTACCCATGTCGATTTACCCGTATCACTTTGACGATGTTGTCCTGCTCTCGTGGGCCGCATCATAGTGATCTTGTCCAAATTACGCCATCCCAGTTTGGCTTCCGAGAGCCGTGCTATAACGTTATTGGTAAATTTAGTCTGGCGTGGAGAAAACGAATGGCGATGGAAGAGCAATTGCGGGAATTGGCGGCGCGGCGGGAAAAAGCACTGGCCATGGGCTCACCCCGCCGCCTAGGGGAATTCCGCGACGCGGGCGTAATGAACGTGCGCCAGCGGATCGCCTATTTATTCGACGAAGGCTCGTTCACCGAGCAGGGCCTGCTGGCCCTGCCGGCCCGCGTGGAAGACCATGACCGGGCCCCGGGTGACGGCAGCGTTGACGGCACCGGCACCATCAATGGCAGGCTGGCGGTGGTCAACGCCGCTGATTTCACCTCCATGGGTGCATCAAGCGCGGAAATAGCCGGCCAGAAAATGGTCCATAGCCGGCAAACCGCGATCGAGAATGGCTTGCCTCTGATCATGCTGTGCGAATGCTCCGGCGGCCGCATACCCGATATCATGGGCGCGGTAGGCATCCATAAGACGGGAGAATATTTCGATCTTAGCCATGACCGGCAAATTCCCAGGGCGGCGGCGGTATTGGGGCAAAGCTATGGCGGCGGCACCTGGCGGGCGGCGACCTCTGATTTCGTGGTGATGCGAAAAGGCGCGGTGATGGCGGTGTCCTCGGCCAACGTCACCTCGGTCGCGATCTCGGAAGACCCCGACCCCGAGGAACTGGGCGGATGGCGCATGCAGACCGGCGTCACGGGCCAGGCGGATCTGGCCGTTGACAGCGATGAAGAGGCATTGGACGCCATCAAGGCGTTCCTCAGCTATCTGCCATCGCACAACGGCGAAATCCCGCCCGAGCTTGTGCCCGCGGCTGATGCCGAACAGGACCAGGATGCATTGCTGACGGTGGTGCCGGAAAGCCGCAGCAAGGTTTACGATATGCGTGACGTGGTTCGCGTGATTGTCGACAGGGACAGCTATTTCCCCATCAAGGATCGCTTCGCGCGCAATATCTCCACCGGCTTGGCCCGTTTGAACGGTCGCAGCGTCGGGGTTATGGCGCCGAACCCGAAGTTCAAGGGCGGGGCCCTGGATGCCGATGCCTGCGACAAGGCGATCAGCTTTATCGCGCTTTGCGACAGCTTCAATGTGCCGCTCATCACCTTGGCCGATACGCCGGGCTTTCTGGTCGGCGTGGCGGGCGAAAAACTGCGCCTGCCAGGCAAGATCATGAACTATACCCAGGCCCTGCAAATGGCCACAGTGCCGAAACTATCGGTGATCGTGCGCAAAAGTTACGGTCAGGCGCATCTGAACATGGGCGCAGGCGTCTGCGACCATATGGCGGCCTGGGTGACCGCCGATATTTCCTTCATGGACCCAAACGCGGCGGTGAACGTTGTCTACCGGGTGCGCGAGGAGGACGAGCCAGAGCGTTACCGCGAACTGATGGCCAAGGTCATGCAGGATAGTTCCGGTTATGATTTGGCGGCCTGCTACCGGGCCCAGACCGTGCTTGATCCGCGCGAAACCCGCGATTGGCTGAGCCGGATGCTGGAGGTTCACCGGCGCCGGCCCACGGGCGGCATCGGAAAACACCGCCTGGCGACCTGGCCGACAACTTTTTGACTTTATTGCAGGGCTAATAGCCATCGCCGCCTTGACAATGGCGGGCCTGGGCAGTATCGATGCCGCCCTGAGGCCCAGGTGGCGGAATTGGCAGACGCGCTAGCTTCAGGTGCTAGTGGGGGTAACCCCGTGGAAGTTCGAGTCTTCTCCTGGGCACCATTCCCTCTCATGCCCCATGTTGGGGTGCGGGGAATGGCAGCAAGAAAATTGGGCCAACTGCCGGGCCCGTCAATTAGAGGCAGCATCACGACATGGCCAATCATCTTCACAAGGGCGATCTTCCCGACGGTTTGTCGTTTGGCGACATGGTTGCTATCGATTCGGAAACCATGGGCCTCGACCCCCAACGTGACCGTCTCTGCCTGATCCAATTGTCGGCCGGCGACGGTGATTGCCATCTGGTGCAGTTCGCCAAGGGGGTCTACCGGGCACCCAATCTCTGCGCCATGCTGGCTGACCCCGGCGTCACCAAGCTGTTTCATTACGCCCGTTTCGACGTCGCCATGATCAAGCGCTATCTGAATGTCGACTGCACGCCGATTTATTGCACCAAAATCGCCTCGAAACTGGTGCGGACCTATACCGACCGACATGGCCTGAAGGACCTCTGCCGGGAGCTGTTGGGGGTTGATCTGTCGAAACAGCAGCAAAGCTCCGACTGGGGCGCGGACGAGCTCTCGTCCCAGCAATTGGATTATGCCGCCAATGATGTGCTGCACCTGCACCGCCTGCATGGCGTTTTGCAGGATATGCTGGCTCGCGAAGGCCGCAATCATCTGGCCCAGGCCAGCTTTGACTATCTGCCCATACGGGCGGAATTGGACCTGGCGGGCTGGCCGGAAACGGATATTTTCTCGCACTGAAAATTTCGCCGGGGCGCGGCTTAGAACGGGCCAATGGACCATTCGCCGCAGGTTGTTTGCGGGTTTGACCGTACCTATCTTAGTGCTCATACTGAATTAATTCGAAAGTTGGCACGATTTTCGCATGGGAAATTGTGCCGCTTTCTGTATGATCTAATGTATGTTTGTTAAAGTAATTTATTATCAAAGGCTTGAATGGTGCCCGCAAAAACCCGGGAAGAGGCGTTGACGACGGAAAATAGCAGCGAGCGCGCGGCGGCGGCGCGGGTTTTGCGCCTGGAGGCGGAGGGTCTTGGCCTGCTGGCCGACGGCCTGGACGAAACCTTTGATGCCGCCGTGGATCTGTTGTCGCGCATTACCGGCAAGCTTGTCGTCAGCGGCATGGGAAAAAGCGGCCATATCGGGCGCAAGATCGCCGCTACCCTGGCCTCCACCGGAACGCCGGCGCACTACGTTCATCCGGGCGAGGCCAGTCATGGTGATCTGGGCATGATCGGCCGGGACGATGGCGTTCTGGCCCTGTCCAATTCCGGTGAGACGGCGGAACTGAACGATCTGGTGGCCTATGCCAAGTTCCGCGGCATTCCGCTTTTGGCAATGGTTGGCAAGGCGCCCTCGACCCTGGCAGCGGCAGCGGATGTGGCGCTGGTTCTGCCGGTAATGGCCGAGGCCTGCCCCATGGGTCTGGCGCCGACGACATCGACCACCATGATGCTGGCCCTGGGCGATGCCCTGGCCGTCGCCATGATGGACCGGCGCGGTTTTTCCCCTGATCAATTCCAGGTATTGCACCCCGGCGGCCGTCTGGGCCGAGATTTTGTCCGGATTGACGATCTGATGCACAAGGGCGGCGAGATGCCGCTGTGCCTGGCGGATACGGCGATGTCGGCGGCTATTTTGACCATGACTGAGAAACGGTTTGGCTGTGTCGGCGTGATTGATGGTGCCGGCGCATTGATTGGTATTGTCACCGATGGCGACCTGAGCCGGCATATGGATGACGGCCTGATGCGCAAAGCGGTGGGCGAGGTGATGACGTCCGCGCCCAAGACCATTCGTGCCGGCGCCCTGGCGGCCGAGGCCCTGGGCTTCATGAATGCCAACAAGATCACCTGCCTGTTCGTCACCGATGACAGCCAGCAGGGAGAGGGCGGTTCGGGCAACATGCCCGTGGGTATCCTGCACGTTCACGACATACTGCGCGCCGGGATCGCCTGATGGAGCGCACGCAAGATATTGCGGCGGGCGGCCCACCGAGGGGCATTGGGGATAGCCCAATCGATGGCGGGGCGCCAACACGGCGTTTTCAGTTCGATCCGGATCGCCGCCGGGGGCGGGTCTCGGCACAATACAGCCGATTTGTCGGCATGATGAAATTGCTGCTGCCGCTGCTGGCATTTGGTCTGGTGGTCGCGGTGGTGATCTGGCCCAACGAGTTTCGCGAGGCCACGGGCTTTCATCTTTCCTATGTCTCCAGCGAAGATGGCAGCGCCACCGAGCTGACCATGCTGCGGCCCCGTTATCTGGGCACCGACGCCCGCAACCGGCCCTTCGTGGTGACCGCCGACCAGGCCACCCAGGATCTGCAGGATCAGCGCCAGATCAGCCTGACGCGGCTGCAGGCGGATATGTCCATGGCCGATGGCCGCTGGTTTACCGTGATGGCGGATACCGGCGTCTATCATCAGCAGCGGCAGCATTTGCGCCTGCGGGGCGCCATCAACCTGTTTTCGGATCAGGGCTATGAGTTCAACGCGGAAATCGCGGAAATCGACCTTAACACCGGGCAGGCGACCTCCGATCAACCGGTGCGCGGCCAAGGCCCGTTCGGCACCCTAAGGGCGGACCGAATGGAAGTTGAGGATTTCGGCCAGCGGCTGTTTTTCAAGGGTAATGTGAAGATGCACATCGTGGCGCAGGGTAACGGTTAGGCCATGGCGGGACTGATTGGAATAGGGAGAGAAAACGTGCCAGCGCCGGTCAGGGCCCTGCCGGTCTTGGTGTTATCGGCGTTCATGCTGATCGCCGGCACCGGATTGGCGCAGGCGCAGGGCAAAACTGTAACGACGGACGCGGATCAGCCCATTGATATCAACGCGGACAATCTGGAGGTCCAGCAGGACAAGAATCTGGCCGTTTTTTCCGGCAATGTGATCGCGGTTCAGGGGCGCATCAAGTTGCGTGCGGAACAATTAAAGGTCTGGTACCGGCCCGCCGATTCCGCCGCCAGCGGAGGCGCCAACGGCACGATCATTCGTATTGATGCCATTGAAAAGGTCTTTGTCTCATCGCCGGCGGAGACGGCCCAGGGCGATATCGGGATCTACGAAGTGGCCGATCAGCGCCTGACCCTGACCGGTACCGTGGTGCTAACCCGTGGCGAAAATGTGCTGCGGGGCAACAAATTGGTGATGAACCTCGCGACCGGGCAAAGCCAGATCAGCGGTGGCCGGGTGCATGGCCGCTTCGTGCCGCCAAAACGAAACGGCAAAGGGGCGAATTGACCGGACAACAGGCCGAAAATGGGCCCTAAAACAGTGATATGAATATTTTCTGAATGCGAAGGTAAGTGATCGGTAACCCTGTTCTGTTACGTCAATAAAGGCAAGAAAAATGACCAGTGACAACGGACACGATAATATGCAGCCCGAGGGCAATTCCAACGCCGGCGCCCGGCCGACAACGGCGGACACACCGACAATTGTCGGCGATGACCAGCCGCGCCTGGTGGCTGAGCGCCAGGGCCTGCGCGCGGAAAAAATCGGCAAGGGTTTCCGCAAACGTCCCGTGGTCCGCGATGTCTCCCTGGTGGTCCAGCGCGGCGAGGCCGTCGGCCTGTTGGGTCCCAACGGTGCCGGCAAGACCACCTGTTTCTATATGATCACCGGCCTGCTGACGCCGGACAGCGGTTCTATCTATCTGGATGGCGAGGATGTGACCGACTTGCCCATGTATCGCCGGGCCCGACTGGGCGTGGGCTATCTACCGCAGGAAGCTTCTATTTTTCGCGGCCTGTCGGTGGAAAATAATATTCGCGCCGCCCTCGAAGTGGTCGAGGCCGACCGCGAGCGGCGCGAGGCCATGTTGGAAGGCTTGCTGGCGGAATTTTCGATCTCCCATCTGCGCCGCACGCCATCCATCGCGCTTAGCGGCGGCGAGCGGCGGCGGGTGGAGATTGCCCGCGCCCTGGCCTCGCACCCCAGCTTTATCCTGCTGGACGAGCCGTTGGCCGGCATCGATCCCATCGCGTTGGGGGAAATCAGGGATCTGGTCTCGCACCTCAAGGACCGCGGCGTTGGCGTGTTGATCACCGACCATAACGTGCGCGAGACCTTGGATATCATCGACCGTGCCTACATTCTGCACGAGGGCCGGGTTCTGACCTCCGGGCCGCCGGCGGATGTAGTTGGCCATGACGACGTACGCCGTGTGTATCTCGGCGAGCGTTTCTCACTGTAAGGCTTTTCCGCATGGCTATGGGTCCAAGACTGGATATTCGCCAGACTCAGGCTTTGGTCATGACGCCGCAATTGCAGCAGGCCATTCGCCTGTTGCAGTTGACGAACCTGGAATTGAGCCAATACGTGGAGCAGGAGCTGGAGCGAAATCCAATTCTTGAGCGGGCCGATCAGGATGGTGTTAGCGAAGTCGCGGCGATTGAAGACGGCAACCTGACGGCGGACCCGCAGGTCGATAGTCTGGGCGAGGCGGTGGCGGCCAGTGATGGAATTGCCGATGAAGGCACGGTGGGTGATGCCGCGGCGGTGGAATTGGGCGATGCCGACCTGCCCGGCACCAACAGCCTGGATGGTGCCGACGGCGCTTTGGATGCGGATTATACGGATACCTACAGCAACGATAGCGTTGCTGATCGCCCGAATGTTGAAGAAAAAGGCGCCTCCGACGATGGCTATGAAGTCGGTGACTGGTCCGGGGCCGGTTCGGGCTTGGGCGGCGGTGAGTCCAGTACAGTAACCCTGGAACAGGTGTTGAGCAGCGAAATCAGCCTGAAAGACCATCTGTTGGAGCAGATGAATGTTTTGTTGCAGGAGCCCGTGCTGCGTTTGGTCGGCGGTGATCTGATCGAGCATTTGGATGAAGCGGGCTATTTGAGCGAGGACACCGCCTTTATCGCCGAGCGCCTGGGCTGCGAGAAAATACTTGTCGATGAAGTCCTGAAACAGATGCAGCGTCTGGACCCGGCGGGCGTTTTTGCCCGTGACCTGAGCGAATGCCTGGCCCTGCAATTGATGGAGAAAAACCGCTACGACCCGGCCATGCAAAGGCTGGTGGAAAATCTGCATCTGCTCGCCGCCATGGACCTCCCGCAAATATGCGAGGTCTGCGAAGTAAGTGCCGAAGATGCCGAGGATATGATCGCCGAGCTGAAGGCGTTGAATCCGAAACCGGGCCTGGCTTTTGACTACGATACCGCCGCGCCGGTGGTGCCGGATGTCTTCATTACCGAGAAGGCCGATGGCGGTTGGAATGTCGAATTGAACAGCGACAACCTGCCCCGCCTGTTGGTTAACCGGCAATATTATGCCGAGGTGAACGAAGCGGCCCGGCGCAAGGAAGACAAGGCCTATATCTCCGAATGCCTGCATTCGGCCAACTGGTTGATCAAGGCCCTGGATCAACGCGCCCGGACGATTTTGTCCGTGGCCTCGGAACTGGTGCGCCAGCAGGACGCCTTCCTGGCCAATGGCGTGCAGGATCTGCGTCCCTTGAATTTGCGCGCCATCGCCGAGGTCGTGGGCATACACGAAAGTACCGTATCCCGGGTCACGTCGAACAAATATGTGGCGACGCCCAGAGGCGTGTTCGAATTGAAATACTTCTTCACCTCGGCCTTGTCAGCCGCCGATGGCGGTGACGACCGCTCCTCGGAGGCGGTGCGCGAACAGTTGCGCGGGCTGATCGACAAGGAAACAGAGAACAACATTCTGTCCGATGACAAGCTGGTGGATATTCTGCGCGCATCGGGCGTTGACATAGCGCGGCGCACGGTGGCGAAGTACCGCGACGGCATGGGCATTCCTTCGTCAGTACAGCGCCGCCGGGCCAAGAAAATGGAAGCGCGCGCAGCCGGTTGACAGCTCATCATGCCGGCACTATGTTCCCGGCTCTTCGTTGCCGGGCCGATCGTTTGTAGCATTTGTTGTTATGGTGCGGTGGTAATAGGAAATAGCGTCAACGGCAAATTCAGTTGACAAATTTGACCCAAAACCAGCTAAAGTAAAACGTCATGCAAATCCTAGTTTCAGGCAAGCAGCTCGACGTGGGTGATGCCTTGCGCAGCCATGTCGATGAACGGCTACAAAGTGGCGTAGCCAAGTATTTTTCCAATACCCTGGATGCCCATGTGGTGTTTTCCAAGGAAGGCTCGGGCTATCGCGCCGATTGCGCGGTCCATGTGGGACAGGGCATGAACGCCCAGGCCCGCGCCGAAGCCGGCGATATTTATCAGGCCTTTGACCAGGCGGCGGATCGGTTGGAGAAGCGCCTGCGCCGGTATAAGCGGCGGCTGCGCGACCATCATGGTCACGAGCGCCCGGCGCCGGATGGCTATATGGCACAGAATTATGTTCTGGCGCCGGAGCCGGAGGCGGAAGAAGCACCGGAAGAGTTCCAGCCCGTTATCGTGGCCGAGCACAGCGCGGAAATTCATCGCCGCAGCGTGGGCGAGGCGGTGATGCAAATGGATTTGGCGGAGTTGCCTGTATTGATGTTCCGCAACAGTGGCAACGGCCATCTGAACGTGGTTTACCGCCGCCCGGATGGCCATATTGGCTGGATCGACTTGGTGGCCGACGGCGATGTCGTCGACGGTGCCGTGGAAAGCCAGACGAAATAGGGACGACGGCCAATGGAGATGGTTGAATTGCTGGCTCAGGACGGGGTTGTCGCCAACCTCAAGGCCAGCAGCAAGAAACAAGCTCTGCAGGAGCTGTCCCAGCAAGCCGCGTCCCTGACCGGTTTGCATGAACGGGTGATCTTTGACGTTCTGTTGCAGCGGGAAAAACTGGGCACCACAGGCATTGGCCGGGGCATCGCCATCCCGCATGGCAAGATGCAGGAGTTGGAGCGCCTCTACGGCCTGTTCGCGCGCCTTCCCAAACCGATTGATTTCGATGCCATCGACGAACAGCCCGTCGATCTGATCTTTCTTCTTCTTGCCCCTGAATCCGCAGGTGCCGATCACCTGAAGGCTCTGGCCCGGATTTCCCGCCTGCTGCGTGACGAGGCCGTTTGCGCGAAATTGCGCGGTGCCGATGACCCGGAGGCGCTATTCGCCTTGCTGACGGTGCCTGCCGCTACTCCTGTTTCCTGACTGGTTTTCCCATTTCCTGCTAGAGCGCATTCGAAGAAAATGCGCTTAAACTCTTATGAGAAGAGCAATTGAATCAATCACCTGAGTCGCGAAAGCGACTCCGATTAATTGAAAATTGCTCTAGACTGCCGGCATGGATCTAGACAGATCATTAGCCGACGTCGTTGCCTGGTTGTCCGATGGCAATCCTTTGGCCGTGCCAAAGGTGGAGCAGCGCGCGCGCTTGCTGTTTTTGGATACCCTGGGCTGCATGATCGCCGGCCTGGCCAAGCCCGAACCGGCGGCAATGCTTGCGGGCCTGGCGGCGTTGGAACCTGGTAATGTCTCTTTGCCGGGGGCGGCCCGGCCACTGACGGCGGGCGCGGCGGCCTATATGGCCGGTTTGGCGGCCTGCTGGGACGAAGCCTGCGAAGGCCTGCCCCGGGCCCATGGCCGGCCCGGTCTGCATAGTTTCGCTTCCGTGTTGGCGTTGGGCTTGGCGCGCAAGCACAGCCTGGCCGAAACCCTGGCCGCCCTGGTCGCCGGTTTCGAGGTTGGCGGCCGCATGGGGGAATATCTGCGCATCCGCCCCGGTATGCATGTGGACGGTATTTGGGGCAGCTTCGGCTCCACCACCGGCGCGGCCCGCCTGTTGGGCCTGAGCCCGGTGCAAACCCTGGCCGCCCTGCAAGGGACGGCATGTCAATTGCCCTTCAGTTTGTATCTGCCCATCAGCCATGGCGGTACGGTGCGCAATGCCTATGTGGGCGAAGCGGCGCGGCGCGGTATCTATATGGCCATGGCGGCGGAGGCCGGCGTTACCATGCCGCCCGGCCAGGCCATCGAAACCTTTGATCAACTGGCATTGGGCCATGGGGGTGATGCTAAGACCCTGGCGCCGGCGGGTGAATGGTTGATCGGGCAGGGTTATCTAAAGCCCTTTGCCGCCGTCCGCCATGTTCACTATGGCGCCCAGGCCGCGCTTGATTGGCGTGCCGGGCGGGAGCGGGCGGATACGACGAAAATCACTGCTCTGAATCTGGAAATCTATGGCGAGGCCATGACCTATTGTGGCAACCGCGCCCCCGCGACACCGATCCAGGCGCAATTCAGCCTTAGTTACGGTCTGGCCTGGGCGCTATGCAGCGGCGATCTGGGGCCGGAGGCCTACCATGAAGCCGCCTTGAACGACGGCGAAGCGCGCCGCCTGGAAGCCTTGGTGAATATTGTCGAGGAACCGGCCTATACCAAGGCCGATAAACGCGCCGCCCGGCTAACGGTCACCACCGCCGATGGCAGTGAAACCCTGCTGGCCGATAGGGTGCCCGGAGATATCGATCTACCCCTGCCCGCGGCGGAGGTGGAGGATAAATTTGTCCGCTACGTCACGCCGATCCTGGGCCCGGCGCGCGCAAAAACCCTGGCCGCTGCCTTGTTGCAGGCGCCGCTGTCTTCATCTCTGTTGGATTTGCTGTCGGATTAGCCGCGATACGCTCTGGCGTTATCCGCCGTCGCTGACCGCCGCCTGCG
>CAYWYB010000147.1:0-12483 GCA_964462145.1 uncultured Rhodospirillaceae bacterium | reverse complement strand
TCAACTCCGCCTCCGATACTTCCCCATCGCCGCCGCCGACAATAAAGGCAATCACTTCTTCGCCCCAATCCGCGTGCGGCCTGCCCACCACGGAGCATTCGGCCACGCCGTCATGGCGCAACAGGACTTCTTCGACCTCGCGGGGATAGATGTTGCTGCCGCCCGATATGATCAGGTCCTTGGCCCGGTCCATCAGGGTCAGGAAGCCATGCTCGTCGAAAGCGCCGACATCGCCGGTGTGCAGCCAGCCGCCGCGCAGGGTCTCCGCCGTGGCTTCCGCGTTGTTCCAATAACCCGACATGATGACATCGCCCCGGCAGACGATCTCGCCCATCTCGCCCACGGCCAGGTCGTTGTCGTCCGCATCCACCACCCGCACATCCACGTCCGTGCGCGCAATGCCGGTGGAGCCGAGACGTTTCAGATAATCGGGATGCTGGGTGTCCATATGCATGGCGCGGGACAGGCCGGTGATGGTCATGGGCGCCTCGCCCTGGCCGAACAGTTGCACCAGCTTGGGGCCCAGTACCTCCAGGGCCTTCAAGGTATCCTCCACATACATGGGCCCGCCGCCGTAGACGATGGTCTTGATATTGGAAGTATCCGCGTCCGCGATCCCAGGATGGTTTATCAGCCGGGTCAGCATGGTCGGGGCGAAGAAAAAGCTGGCGTTGGGGTAATGAGGCAGCAATTCAAGGGTCTCGGCAGGGTCAAAGCCGCCCGAGTCGGGAATGATGTTGTTGGCCGCCTTGGCTACATGGGGCAGCGCGAACAGGCCGGAGCCATGGCTCAACGGCGCGCCGTGGATCATGCAGTCCTGTGCCGTGACGATGTCCATGTCGGCGAAATAGTTCATCACCATGGACATGAGGCTGCGCTGGCTCAACATAGCGCCCTTGGGCCGGCCCGTGGTGCCGGAGGTATAGAACAACCAGGCGAGATCTTCCGGTGCGCAGTCCTGCATCGGCACCGCCGGGCCCGCGAACAGCGCGTCATAGTCCGCGCCTTTGGTGGGGATCACTGCTTCGAGGTCTGGAATGTCGTCCACCAGCGGTGTGATCGTGGCCTTCAGATCATCGGTGATAAAGCAAACCCGGGCGCCGCAATTCTCCAGGATATAGGCTGCTTCCCTTGGGTGCAGCTTGGCATTGATCGGCACCGCGTTCAGGCCGGCGTGCCAGGCGCCGTAAAGAACCTCGAAAAAGGCCGGCGCGTTCTTCATCATGATGGCGACCCGGTCGCCCTTGTTTAGGCCGAGTTCCCCGGCCATGGCACCGCCCAGGCGGGCCGCTCGGTCCGCCAGCTCGCGATAATTATAGAGAACGTTCAAACCGGCGGTAACGGCGGGCCGCTCGCCGAAACTCAATGCCGCCTTGTGCAATAACGATGCCTGGTTCATGCGCCAAGCTACCTCCGAACTAATCCTACGGAGGTTAGTTATCGCCCATTCCGCCGCCCCGCGCTAGCAGGGTGCTGTATTAGCCAGGAAACGCGCTAGCTTTTGCTTTCCGGCTTGGTGGTTTTTGGTGCGGGAGTCTGCGCCGTCGTCGTTTCCGTCGACTGCGTCGATGTGGTCGCTGTCTTGTCGTTATGAGAGACGCCAAAACAGCCCCCACCCGCCAAGGCAGAGGTGGAAAGAAATACGCCGACAACCGCGAAAATCAGTGTTTTAGGCATGCCCATATCCTTTTCCGGCTGGATCCAACTTGAACGTTAGTGAACATCCAATGGCAGGGCAATTCACGCTTTCGAGAGGCCTAACCGTGAAGCCGGCGGTAGGTCTCGGTCACATCCGTGCCAAAACAGCAAAATATGATGCGTTCCAGGCTGCCCGGCCCGGCTTGATAGTCCTTCGCCGCGGCCAATGCGATTGCCGTCGCGGCTTCCAGCGGGTAGCCGAAAATGCCGGTGGAAATGGCGGGGAAGGCGATGGATGCCAAAGCCGCTTCATCCGCCAGCCGATAGCAATGGCGGTAACAGCCGGCCAGCAAATCCGCCTCATTCCGCCCGCCGCCGTGCCAGACGGGCCCAACGGCGTGGATCACGTGGCGCGCGGTCAGATTATGGCCGGCGCTGATGCGGGCCTGGCCGGTGGGGCAGCCGCCCAGGGTGCGGCATTCCTGCTCCAGGCCCGGCCCGGCGGCGGCATGGATGGCGCCGCAAACGCCGCCGCCGCGCAATAGCTGCTCGTTGGCGGCGTTGACGATGGCGTCCACATCCAGGGTGGTGATATCAGCCTCGATAATTTCGATTTTTGCGTTCATGTCCTGCCCCCTTCGGATTCCGACCGGGGCACGATGCCCCGCTTGACCAGCCACCACAACAACATCAGGCCGGGCAGGGCGGCAATGGTCGTGGTCAGGAAGAATGTCACCCAGCTTGTGCTTTCCGCCAGGATGCCGCCGGGGGCGGACAGGGCGGTTCGGGCCAGGGCCATCAGGGAAGACAGCAAAGCGTACTGGGTCGCCGTATAGGCCACGTTGCAAAGCGATGCCAGATAGGCGACGAAGGCGGCGGTGCCCATGCCACCCGCGACGTTTTCCACCGCGATGGTCGCCGCCAGCATGGTGACGTCGTGGCCGACCATGGCTTGAATGGCGAACATCAGGTTGGAGAACATCTGCAACAGGCCGCACCACAGCAGTGACGACATGATGCCGCGCCGGGCCACCAGAATACCGCCTAGAAAGCCGCCTACCAAAGTCGCGCCAAGGCCGAAGATCTTGGAGACCGAGGCGATCTCGGACTTGGAAAAGCCGATCTCCACATAGAACGGTCCGGCCATCAGGCCGGCTAGGCTGTCACCGAATTTGTAGAACACCACGAACAGCAGGATCATCAACGCGGGTTGCCAGCCGTCCCGGCGCAGGAATTCGGCGAACGGTTCGACCACCGCCTCGCGCAGCCATTGGATGGGAGCGGCGCTGATTCCGGGGGCTGCTTCCTGGGCTTCGCTTTGCGCCGGTTCGGGATTCAGCAATATGGTCAGGATGCCCACGCCCATCAGCGCGGCCATGGCGGCATAGACCCAGAACCAACTGAAGCTTTCGGCCAAAAACAGGGCACCCGCGCCCGAGGCCAGCATGCCGATACGGTAACCGGCGACAATCATCGCCGCGCCGGCGCCGTATTGCCGCTCTTCCAAGATTTCCACCCGGTAGGCATCGATCACCACATCCTGGGAGGCGGAGGCGAAGGTGACGCACAGGGCCCAGGCCGCCATGGCCCAGGCGCCATTCGCCGGATCGTTGCTGCCCAGCCCGACGATGCCGATCATCAGGGCAAGCTGGGTCAGGATCGCCCAGCCCCGGCGCCGGCCCAGCCAGCGGGTCAGCAATGGCAGGTGCAATCGGTCAATAAACGGCGCCCAAACGAATTTCAGCGAATAGGGCATGCCGACCATTGCGAACAGGCCGATGGCGGTTTTCGAAATGCCCTCCTCCGCCAGCCAGATCGACAGGGTGGAAAATGTCAGCAGCAAAGGCATGCCGGAGGAAAAGCCCAGGAACAAAATGGCGATGACCCGCCGGTCCGTATAGACCCGCGCCGCCGCCAGCCAGCCCGGCCTGTCTCCGCCCCCGGCCATGTCTGCGTTTGGGATTTCGGTCAAGAGGCTTTGGCTTCCGCAGTTGGTATATCAGTCCATTGCGCGATCATGCGTGTCAGCTCTGCCTCCTCGACCGGTTTCGAGAGATAGTCGTTCATGCCGGCTTCGGCGCAGCGTTGACGGTCCTCGTCCAAGGCCGCGGCGGTCATGGCAATGATTGGTACCGCTGCCTTTTTTCCTTCCAGGGCGCGGATTTCCCGTGTCGCCTGCAAGCCATCGGTCACCGGCATATTCACGTCCATGAGAACCAAGTCATAGTTGCCCTGTTGCACCGCATCCACCGCAAGGCGACCGTTTTCCACACATTCGGCCGATAGATCCAGTTTCGATAACAATGCCTCGACCAGCATCTGATTTATTCGATTGTCCTCCGCCAACAGGATGCGCGGCGGTGGTGCCTCTTTCCCAGTCTCCGGTGGGGCGCCATCAGGAAGCGGCCGGGTTCTGGACCGTTCGCCCAGTTCGTCGGGGCTTTCGGTCAGGACCCGCGCCAGGGTGTGGCGGCGAATGGGACGCACCAGATAATATTCAAAGCCGTCCTGGCGGAAAGGTTCCAGCCGTTGATGCTGATCGACCCGCAACAACAGCACCGGGCGGCAGTCCCGGCTGGCGGGGCTTTGCCGCAGGGCATCGCCCAGCTCGGAAATAGTTTGCCGGGGCAAGCCGGCATCAATGAGGGCCACATCAATGCGCTGGCCGTCGGCTTCCGCCGCGGCCAGGGTTTGTCGGAAATGCTCGGCGCTTTCGCTCTCGCCGACCGCCGCGCCCAGGGCGTTCAGGCTGCGGGCGATGATCTCACGGGAGATGGCGTTGCTCTCGCACAGCAGGATGTTCCGCCCCGCCAAAGCGTCTTGTTGCAAGGACGCGTCGGTGTTCGATTGATCCAGGGCCAGATCAACCATGAACCAGAATGTACTGCCCTTGCCCGGCTCGCTCTCGACCCCGATTTGCCCGTTCATGCGTTGCACGATGCGTTGGGAGATGGCCAGGCCCAGGCCGGTGCCGCCGTAACGGCGCGCGGAGCCCGAGTCGACCTGGCTGAATTCCTCGAACAGGCTGTCCTGAGCCTGCTTTTCGATGCCGATGCCGGTGTCTCTGACTTCGAACATGACCGCGGCACTGCTCTCGCTCGCATGGGTCACCGAGACGTCGATGATAACGCCGCCCTGATCCGTGAATTTGATAGCGTTGCCGCCCAGGTTCAGGATGATCTGGCGCAAGCGGCCGCCATCGCCGTGCAGAAATTCCGGCACATCCGGCGCAAATGTGGCGCCAACGGCGATCTTGCGCTCCACCGCGCGGGCGGCCAACAGCTCACAGGCCTGTTCCACGGTGTTGATCAGGTTGAAGGGCTGTTCCTGCAGGGTCAGCTTGCCGGCCTCGATCTTGGAATAGTCCAGAATGTCGTTGATGATGGCCAGCAAGGCCTCGCCCGATTCCTGCACCGCGTGTGCATAGCCGTATTGCTGTTCGCTCAGGTCGGTCTCCAGCAACAGCCGCGCCATGCCCAGGATGCCGTTCATGGGCGTGCGGATTTCGTGGCTGACCGTGGCCAGGAAAGAGGACTTGGCCCGGTTGGCGGCCTCGGCGCCGTCGCGGGCGGTTTTCAGCTGGTCTTCCGCCATTTTACGGGCCGTGACATCGCGTCCGATGGATTGAATTTCGAGGGTTTTCCCCCGGTCATCGCGAATGGCGTAATCGATCCAGGCAATCCAGCGCCAACCCTCCTGCGTCAGCACCCGCTGGTCATAGCGGATGCGATAGGGCGGCACTTTCAGTCCGGGCCGCAGGCTCTCGGCTATGCCGACGTCCTCGGGGTGTATGTCGGGACTGAAACGGCTGTTTTCCAGCTCGCCGGGCTCCATATCGAACAGATTGCAAAAGGCGCTGTTGACGAAGCTCAACTGGCCTTCGTCGGTGCGCCGGACGATCAGGGTATCCTGGGTCTCCACCAGATCGCGATAGCGCGCCTCTGATTGCCGCAAATCGGCATTGGCGTCGTTCAAGGCCTCGATCGCGCCGCTCAGGCGGTCGGCCATTTCCGCCATGCGTTCGGCCTGATTGTTCAGGCGGGCATACTTTCGCCGGGTATCAAGGAACAATACCGCCAACACCACCGCGATGGTTATGGCTACCAAGGTCAGGGATTTTGGCCCGATATTATTGCTGGGCTGACCTTGCAGGGTATCGATATTGAAGACCAGAACCACGACCGCCAGTCCAAGGCAGACCAGCAGTGGGCCGAAATATCTGTTCTGGGCCAGAATTCGCAACAACTTCATATGCCAACATCACCCGGCTATCGTTGCCCCGGTCATCTGTGAGTCTGTTTATCGGCGCAGCTTGCCGCGCAACCTGGGCTGGCCATCATCATGCCATTTTGCAGCGCGCACGGCAACGCGGTGCCTTGCCCTAGGCGACGGCGCGCAGGCGGCGATAACTCAGTGCCTCGGCCACATGTACCCGGCCTACCTGCGCCGTGCTTTCCAAATCCGCCAGGGTGCGGGCGACGCGCAGAACCCGGTGATAGCCCCGTGCCGAAAGATGCATGCGCTCGCTGGCCTGGCGCAACAGGGCCCGGCCCTCGTCATCGGGGGTGGCGACGGCCTCCAGCAGTTTGCCGTCGGCCTGGGCGTTTAATCGAATGGCACCGTCCGCTTCGTTCTGATCGGACAGGTTTTCATAGCGGTCCAATTGCACGGCGCGGGCACGGTCGACGCGGGCAGCGACCTGCGCCGTGCCTTCGGAGGCGGGCGGCAGGTCCAGATCGGCGACGGAAACATTGGGCACTTGGATATGCATGTCGATGCGGTCCAACAGGGGCCCGGACAGTTTGCGCTGATAATCCTCGGCGCAGCGCGGGGCGCGGCTGCAGCCCAGTTCGGGGTCGCCCAGATGGCCGCAGCGGCACGGGTTCATCGCCGAGATAAACTGAAAGCGGGCCGGATAGCTGACATGGGCATTGGCGCGGGCGACTACGGCGCGGCCGGATTCGATGGGTTGGCGCAGGCTTTCAAGCACCTGGCGGCTGCATTCGGGCAGTTCGTCAAGAAACAGGACGCCGTCATGGGCCAGGCTGACCTCGCCCGGCCGGGCCCGGTTGCCGCCGCCGATCATCGCCGCCATGGATGAAGAATGATGCGGGTTGCGGAACGGCCGCCGGCGGCGCATGCGGCCATCAGGCAATCCTCCCGAGCCGGGCCCGGACAGCGAGGCGATCATGGAGACCTCCAGGGCCTCGCGCGCATCCAGGGGTGGCAGGATGCCCGGCAGGCGTTCCGCCAGCATGGATTTGCCGGCCCCGGGCGGGCCGATAAATAACAGATTGTGGCCGCCGGCGGCTGCCACCTCAAGGGCCCGCTTGGCGCTTTCCTGGCCCTTTATATCGGCCAAATCCAGTTGCGCGCCGGTTTCGTCCGCCAGTTCCGGTTCGGGCTGGGGCAATACCTGGCTGCCCTTGAAATGATTGATCAGGGCCAGCAGATTGCCCGGTGCCAGCACCCGCAGATCGCCGGCCCAGGCCGCCTCGCCGCCCTGTTCCTGGGGGCAGATCAAACCCCGGCCCTGGGCCAGGGCATCCACCGCCGCCGGCAGTACGCCCGCCACCGGCGTCAGGGCGCCGTCCAGGGACAATTCACCCACGGCGTTATATTCCGCCAATTCATCGGCGGGCAGCACGTCCATGGCCAGCAGCAGCCCCAGGGCGATGGGCAGGTCATAATGGCTGCCCTCTTTCGGCAGATCGGCGGGCGCCAGATTGACAGTGATACGTTTCGGCGGCAGGGCCAGCCCAATGGCGCCCAGGGCTCCGCGTACCCGCTCGCGGCTTTCCGCGACGGCCTTGTCAGGCAGGCCGACAACGGTAAAGGCGGGCAGGCCTGAGGCCAATTGCACCTGCACGTCCACCGCCAGGGCCTCGATCCCCAGAAACGCCACCGTCCCTACATGGGCCACCATACCACGGAACTCCTGCTGCACGCCCGTCCCGCGCCACTAATGCGGGTTGCAAGAGATTATGGCAGAACGCTTTACTGGCGTCGAGCTAAAAAGAACAGAAAGAAAACATTTCGGTTGCGGCTGGCCAGCATTCCAAGAGCAGGCGCAATCGGGAGGTAGAGTGGTTCACGTCGGGCGTTAAGTATGGCAAGGGCTGCAACCCTTTTTAGTCTCTATTTATCTAGCTTCGAAATTCCTAGTCGTAACCAAGCCGGTGGCGCACAGGGTTTCTTTATCTCCTTTGATTGCAAATACATATGCCTTACCAACGGAAACTGATTTTCCAGAAGATACTGCATGGCCCCTCGCAATGAAGGATGTACCATTTGCCGGAGCCAATATTTTGGTCGTGAAATCAATTGTTGAAAAAATCCAGTTCGGAGGAAGTTTTGTGCCAATCGCAGAACATGCCGCGATGTCCATCAGCATGCCAATCGGACCAGCTTGAAAGGAGCCTTGGGCAAAGGAAAGCTCTTCCTTGTATGGAATCCTGATTTCCACGCTGCCGTGCTCTATTTTGGTGAATTCCATTCCGATGAACTTAACAATCGGCATAGTAAGAACGAATTGTTCGATTGCTTCCTTGAAATTCGGATTCAGTGGGGTCTCTTTCACGTGCTCTCCTATGGGTCAAATTTTGTTGCGAAATCAAATCGCTCGACTGGATAATAGGTTCGGTGTAGCGGCAACGTCTAGAACCCCTGAAATGCCATATCCAATGCATTTGTGATTTCGGCGAACCGGTTGGACAGATTTGTCAATGGGTTCCTTAATATGGCTGTGGGAACAGGTGCCAGAAACTGTGTCGCCATGACGACCTGGGCGCCTTCGATTTCAAACACAGGATTAAGGCGCTTGGCCGCCTTCGGAGCCTCGGCAACTGGAAACAGGGGGACAACGATCCGGGTATTCAAATAGTCCAGCAATTCCGCTTGGACATCCAACAAATAGCCCGCGCGGTCCGGGTTGGGATAGACGTCGTACTTCGCCATTAGATTACTGATACCGACCGTTAGAACTGCCGATACTTTTCAAGAGGCAGCCCGTGTTCTTCAACCCATTGGTTGGAGCTTTCCATGGCGGCGGCGTTTTCCGCTTTCCACCGTTCGCTCTTGGTTTGCGCGATTGCCTGCCGCAAGCCCGCTTCGGCCGCCCTTGAAAGATTGACGTTAAGCTCCCGCGCCTCCGCCAAAAGGGATCTATCCAGGGACAAATTGGTTGGCTTCTTTTGTGCTTGGGCAATGGACATCATAATCTCCAACGTTTTTATGAGCATATTTTATGCGCATAAATATGTAAATCCGTTATTTTTCCCTCTCAAACCCGGCCGTGATCAATGGAATGGCCGCCGTCCACGTAGATGGTTTCGCCGGTTAGCAACGTTAGGTCGCCATCCAGCAGGCGGGCGGTGAAATCGGCGACTTCCTCGGGCTGGCTGGGGCGTCCAATGGGCACGCGTCGGGCGAAATATTCCTTAACCTCGTCCAGGGCCAGATAGTCGCGGGCGATGTCCGTGTCGATATAGCCCGGTGCCACGTTGACCAGGGAGATGCGGTCCTTGGCCCATTCGGCAGCCAGGCAGCGGTTCATCGCCGCCAGGGCCGCTTTCGAGGCGCTGTAGGCGGTGTTGTGTGGGGTCGCCAGGCGGTCGAAGAACGAACCGATGTTGATGATGGCGCTGCCGCGATCCTTTTGCGCGCGCAAATAGGGATAGGCCGCCCGGGCAACGGCGAAGGCGCCGATCACGTTGGTTTCCAGAACCTGGCGGAAATCGTCGTTGGAAAAGCTGCGCGATGGTCCCAGCAGGTGAATGCCGGCGTTGTTGATCACGTGGCGCAGGCCGCCGGGCTTGTCGTCAATCTCGGCCAGGGCGGCGGCGATGCTATCCTCGTCGGTGACATCGCAGGGCAGGTTGATCAGACGGCCTTTGACTGCCTCGGGCAGATCGCCCTGTTCGGGGCCGATGCCTTTGCGCGACAGGGCGGCGACGGTGAAGCCCCGTTCGTCCAGGGCGCGCACAATTTCCACGCCAAGGCCGCGGCTGGCCCCGGTCACGGCGACGATGCCGCCTGTTTGGTATGTATCTTTTCGGGTCATTCTAAAGCTGTGCCTCCAATGCCATCAAATAACATGGCGCACAGTTTCGCCGCCATGTCCTCAATCGGGTCGTGGTCCTTGCGGTACCATTCGTGGGTCCAAAACAGCGCACTGAGCAGAAACAGCCGCAACAGGGTCAGGTCCACGCCCGGACCGATCTCGCCCGCCGTCTGCGCGCCCTGCAACAGGCCGCGCCAGTATTCGGCGTATTGCTCCCGGCGCACGCGGTGGCGCTCGCGAATTTTCCGGGGCGCCAGATTATTGTTGATGATCGTCGCCGCCGTATAGTCGCTGTGTTGCAACAGGGTCGTCAGATGGGCCTCGATGGCCGCCTTGATGCGAAGCCGGTGGCTGGCCGCCGGGGCCATACTGTCGACCGCTTCCCGCACCGCGCCATGAATGCCCGCGATGCCGATATTCAGAACTTCTTCCAGCAGCTGCTCTTTCGAGCTGAAATAGTAATAGATCGCCGGCGCCTGGATCTTGGCTAGCGCGCCGATATCCTTCAGGGTCGTCTTATCATAACCCTTGCCGCGAAACATCTTGGCGCTCGCATCCAGGATCCGCCGTCGGGTTTCATCGGACTTTTTCATTTCGGCCTTCGGCGGGCTGTGTCATCATGTGCCGTCATTAAAATCTAACTAATGTTAGAAAAAATAAAGCGGCGAAACAAGTCGGCAAAACAGGCCGGCAAACCACGTTGCCGAAACGGGCGCGCTGCTCTGGAGTTAACGCATTGGCTTATATTCAATCCCAAATCTCCACGGCTTCCGAGGAATTCACCCAAAACCGCGCCGCGTTCGGCAGCCTGATGGCGGAATTGCACCGCCGCCGGGGCGAGCATGAAACCTCCGGCGAAAAGGCCAAACAACGCCATATGGCCGCCGGCAAGCTGTTGCCGCGCGACCGCATCGATGTGCTGCTGGACCCGGGTTCGCCGTTTCTCGAGCTGGGCGATCTGGCCGGCGTCGATATGTATGACGGCGTTCCCCCGGGTGCCGGCATTATCACCGGCATCGGCCAGGTCAACGGCGTCAGCTGTATGATCATTGCCAATGATGCGCCGGTGAAGGGCGGTACTTATTTCGCGATGACCGCCAAGAAGCATGTGCGGGCGCAAAAGATCGCCTGGCAGCATCGTCTGCCCAATATCACCCTGGTGGACAGTGGCGGCGCCAATCTGCCGGAACAGCCCGGCATTTTTCCCGACACCGGCCAGTATGGCAGCGTCTTCAACCAAATCGTCAGACAATCCGCCGAGGGCATTCCCCAGATCGCCGTAGTGCACGGGGCGTGTACCGCCGGCGGCGCCTATGTGCCGGCATTGTGTGATCTGGCCGTGATTGTCCGGGAACAGGGCTATATGCACCTGGGCGGGCCGGAACTGACCTTTGCCGCCACCGGTGAGGAAGTCGACCGGGAGACCCTGGGCGGGGCGCAGATGCATTCGGAGGTTAGCGGCGTCACCGACTATCTGGTGGAAAACGACCGTCACGCCATGGCCACCGTGCGCAATCTGGTTGGCGATACCTGCCGCCGGCCCGGCCTGGAACGGCCCGTGCGTGCGCCCCAGCCCCCGCGTTATGATCCGGCCGAGATCCACGGCCTGATCCCCGAAGATCCCCGCCATCCCGCCGACACGCGGGAGATCCTGGCGCGGCTGGTGGACGACAGCTATTTCGATGAGTTCAAGGGCCGCTATGGCGACAGCCTGCTTTGCGGCTTCGCCTGTATCGGCGGCTTTCAGGTCGGCATTCTGGCCAACGAGGGCGTGATCTTTTCGGAAAGCGCCAAAAAGGCGGTGCACTTCATTGATATCTGCTGCAAGCAGGATATCCCGCTGCTGTTCCTGGCCGATAATTCCGGCTTCATGGTCGGGCGTGAGGCGGAACAGGGCGGCATCTCCAAAGACGGCGCCAAGATGATCACGGCCATGGCCTCGGCCAATGTGCCGAAATACAACATCATCATCGGCAAATCCTACGGCGCGGGTTACATGGCCATGTGCGGCCGGCCGTTCGATCCTACCTTCGCATTCGGCTGGCCCAATGGCCGCGCCGCCCTGATGGGTCCGGAACAGGCGGCGATGACCCTGGCCATGGTGCAGCGGCAGAAATTCGCCCGCGACGGGCTACCCTGGACCGACGATGACGAGGAAAAGTTCAAGCAGCCGATCCGCGATGATTTCGAGGCCTTCGCGTCTATGTACAATTACGCGGCCAATCTTTGGATCGACAATATTCTCGACCCGGCGGAAACCCGCGAGGTCATGACTCTGTTGCTGGATGTGGCCGCCCGCGTGCCGGCCCCGGCCTCGCCCTTCGGCGTGTTGCGGATTTGAGGGCGCGGTGATGATCAGAAAACTCCTCATTGCCAACCGTGGCGACAGCGCCTGCCGGATTGCCCGCACCGCCAAAGCCATGGGCATAGAGGTGGCGACGGTGCATTCCAGCACCGACCGCCAGGCCGCTCATGTGCGCCAGATCGGCCAATCCATCGAGGTTGGCGGCGGCCCGGCCTCGGAAAGCTATCTCAATATTCCGGCCATCATCGCCGCCGCCAAGACCGTGGGCGCCGACGCGGTGCATCCCGGTATCGGCTTTCTGTCCGAGACACCGGCTTTCGCCAAGGCGGTGGAAGATGCCGGTCTGATTTTCGTTGGCCCGACGGCGGACACCCTGGCCCGGTTCGGCGACAAGCTGCAGGCCAAGCGCGAGGCTGCAGAACTGGGCATTCCGGTCATCCCCGGCGGCGACCTGGCCAGCGATGACGAGGCCGGCATT
>CAYWYB010000146.1:2422-12576 GCA_964462145.1 uncultured Rhodospirillaceae bacterium | reverse complement strand
CTTGGTCCCGCAAAGGAACACGCCTGGGCAGTGCAAACGCTGCTGGATGGCGGCGCGGATTTAATCGGCAAATCCATCACCGATGAAGTCTCGCTGGGTATTTTGGGCGAGAACATCTTTCATGGCACGCCGGTGAACAGCGCCGCGCCGGACCGGGTGCCGGGCGGCTCCTCCGCCGGCTCGGCGGCGGCGGTGGCGGCGGGCATGTGCGACATTGCGCTGGGCACGGACACGGGCGGCTCGGTACGGGTGCCGGCCAGTTTTTGCGGCCTGTACGGCATTCGTCCGACCCATGGCCGCCTGGACCTAAGCGGCATGATGCCTCAGGCGCCAAGTTCAGACACCACCGGCTGGTTCGCCCGAAGCGGCGAAACCTTCGCCAAGGCCTCCGCCGTGATGCTGGAGGAGGCTATTCCCGACAAGCTGCCCGACCGCCTGATCGTCGCCGTCGACGCCTTTGGCTTTACCGACGGCAAGATACGTGCCGCACTTCGTCCCATGATCGAGAGTTTGAGCGAGCTGGTGGGATTGGTCGAGGAAGAGGTCATGGCGCCACCTGGTCTGAGCACCTGGGCCAAGGCGCAACGCACCTTGCAGCCCTATGAAGGCTGGCTGACCTTCAAGGATTGGCTGGATGAAGCTAACCCGGCCATGGCTTACAGCGTTGCCCGTGGTCTGGCCGCCGCCGCCGCAATTCCGCAAGCAGAACGGGACTGGGCCGATATGATGCGCCAGGAAGCCCGCGCCAGGCTGAATTATCTCTTAGCACCGGGCACGGTTATCTGTCTGCCGACAACGCCGTTTCCCGCGCCCATGAAGGGCCTGCCGATCAGCCAGACGGATCCGTTACGCATGCAGATCGCCTGTCTGTGCAGCCATGGCGGCCTGACCGGCGTACCACAGGTTTCAATTCCCGGCGCAACCCTGGATGGGCTGCCCATGGGTATATCAATCATTGGCCGCTGGGGCACGGATGCCCAATTGGTGGCACTGGCAAAAGCGATGGAGACAGCAAGTTGAGCGAATTAGTCGAAAACGATCCGGCGGTGGTGGCGGAGATTAGCGCCCTGTTCGAAGAGTATGAACAAGCCTTGATCGACAAAAATGTGGATGTTTTGGACAACACATTTTGGAACAGTCCCAGGACGATCCGCTATGCCATGCATGAAAACGGCTATGGCTTCGACGAGATCCACAAGCACCGGACCTCCCGCGCGCCGGGCCCCGGCATCAAGGAAGTCCGCCGCCGGCTGGAAATTCTGACCCTGGGCGACAATTTCGCCACGGTGAACCTGGAATTCAAGGTGCGTGATCAGGACGAAGTGGGCCGGCAATCCCAGACCTGGGTGAAATTCCCCGACCTGGGCTGGAAGGTCGTCGCGGCCCACGTCTCAATTCAGGACAAGGTGCCCAGATGGTGACGGAAACTCAACCAGTTGCGCAGCCCATCGCACCGTGGCGCATCGGCGTCGATGTGGGCGGCACATTCACCGATATGGTGCTGCGCGATCAAACCGGTTCCCTGTTTGTGTTCAAGGCGCCCTCCGTACCCGCCGATCCCAGCCAAGGCGTCATGTCGGTGCTGAGCCTGGCAGCCGAGCAGTTGGCCATCCCACTATCTGATTTACTGGGTCATTGCGCCTTGTTCTTTCACGGCTCCACCGTCGCCACGAATACCATTTTGGAGAAAAAAGGCGCCAAGGTCGGCCTGCTGACCACCACCGGTTTTCGCGATAGCCTGGAAGTACGCCGTGGCATACGGGAAAACATGTGGGATCATCGCGCGCCTTTTCCCGACGTTCTGGTGCCGCGCTATCTGCGGCAAGCGGTGGACGGCCGAATGGATAAGGATGGCAACGAACTGGCGCCCGTCGCTTTGCGCGATGTTGATGGGGCCATGGAGATCTTTGCCGAGGAAGAGGTCGATGTTGTCGCCGTTGCCTTACTGAACAGCTATGGCAATCCGGCCCACGAGGAAGCTGTGGCGGAACATCTGGAGACATTCCCCTGGGTCTCGCTATCCAGCCGTATCGCGCCGATCATGGGCGAGTACGAACGCACTTCCACCGCCGTGGTCAACGCCTATATCGCGCCTAAGGTGGTTGGTTACCTGCGCGATCTGGATAGCCATCTGCGCGACAACGGCCTAGCCCGGCCGATTTTGCTGCTGCAAAGCAATGGCGGCGCGGTCTCGGTCGAACAGGTCTCGGAACGGCCGGTCAATCTTGTACTATCCGGCCCCGCCGCCGGCGTCGGCGCCCTGGGCCTATACAGCCGGGCAGCCGGGACCGACAATCTGATCGCCATGGAAATCGGCGGAACCAGTTGCGACGTTACCCTGATGGGTGAAGGCCAGGTGGGCGTGACAGACGAATTGAACATCGATGGCTATCACCTGGCCACGCCGTCGGTGGAAATCCATACGGTCGGCGCGGGCGGTGGCACCATTGCGCATGTGGACGAGGCGGGCCTGCTACACGTCGGCCCGCAAGGCGCCGGCGCCATGCCCGGCCCCGCCTGTTACGGCAAGGGCGGCAAACAGCCCACGGTCACGGATGCCTACATGGTTCTGGGCCGTCTGCGCCCCGGCCCCTATGCGGGCGGCAGCGTGACCTTGGATGACAATCTGGCGCGCCAGGCCATCGAAAGCAAAATCGCAACGCCCCTGGGCATTTCAGTCGAGGATGCGGCGGCGGGCATCATTCGGCTACTGGAACAGAACCTACTGCATGCGGTGGAACATATCTCGATCCAGCGGGGCCACGACCCGCGCCGATTTACCTTGGTGGCGGCAGGCGGTGCGGGACCCATGCATGGCGCCTCCGTCGCCCGCTCGCTGGGCTGCGGCCAGGCCTACGTGCCCCGCCAGGCCGGCGCCTTTTGCGCCCTGGGCATGCTGCATACGGACATTCGCCAGGATTACCTCGCTGTTCATTTCGACAATCTGGACACGGTCAATGGCGCCACCTTGCAACAGGCCTTCGAGCCCCTGGCCGCCCGTGCCGCCGCTGCCCTAAGCGCGGAAGGCTTCACCGGCGACAAGGCGGTGGTGCAGCGGGAGTTGGATCTGCGCTATCGCGGCCAGTTATGGTCGATCCGCGTGGCCCTGCCGGACATTTCGTCTGGTGATGCCTTCGACCCAGGCGCCGTGCGGATTGCTTTCGACGCCGACCATCAACGGCAGTACGGCCATACCCAGCCCGGCGGCACCATAGAGATCACCGCTTTACGCGTGACGGCACGAGGCCTGATCGACGTTACCGATCCAACACCGGCACCCTCATCGGATATCCGTCCCGCGCCCACGGCGCTGCGCCAAGTCTATACGGACGGCAGCCACGGTTGGCAGGAAACCCCGGTTTATGCCGGCGCCGATCTGCGCCCCGGCTTTACCCAGAACGGACCCCTGCTGGTGGAGGAATTGACCACGACAGTGTTTGTCGGGCCGAAAGACCGCCTGGTGGTGGACGCGGCGGATAACTTCATGATCGAAATCGACGGGGCGGAGAGCTGATATGAATACCCGAGACAGTCTCGACCCCATTGTCCTGGCCCTGGTGCAGAACCGGCTGGATCACATCTCGCGGCAAATGGGCTGGGTGATGACGCGGACGGCACGCAGCCCGATTTTTTCCCAGAGCCATGACTTTTCCTGCTTTATCGCGGATCCCGACGGTACCTTGGTCAGCCAGGCCGACGGCATTCCCATTCATACCGGCGGCGGCGGCTTTGCCGTACGGGCGCTATTGCGGGATTTCGCCGGCGATATCGGCGACGGCGATGTCTTCCTGTTGAACGATCCCTATACCGCCGGCGGCAATCATCTGCCCGACTGGGTCATTGCCCGGCCGGTGTTCGTTGACGGCGAGCTGGTCGCTTTTGCCTGCAACCGGGCGCATCAGGCCGATATCGGCGGCGGCGCGGCGGGAACCTATAATTCCGAGGCCCGGGAAATTTTTCACGAAGGCATCCGCCTGCCGGTAATGAAACTTATCGCCGAGGGCGAGACACGACAGGACATCTGGCGCCTGGTGATGATCAACACGCGCACGGCGGAGGCTCTGGACGGCGATCTGCGCGCCATGATCGGCTCCACCAAGATCGGCGCCGACCGTATTGCCGCCCTGGTCGACGAGCTTGGCATGGGGCAATACCGGGACTATTTCGAAGGCATCCTGGAACATGCGGACCGCAGTTTCCGCAGCTGCGTCGCCGCCATGCCCGATGGCGACTACAGGGCCGAGGAAGCCATCGACAACGATTGCTTTGAGCCTATCGACGATGCCATCCGGGTTCGCCTGGGCGTCAAGGGCGAGGCCTTGGAAGTTGATTTCACCGGCACCGCACCGCAGGTCAAAGGCTTCAAGAATTCCTCCATCGCCAATACCTGGTCCGCCGTCTACATGGCCCTGGCCTCGTACTTCGACCCGGATCTGCCGCGCAACGAAGGTACGTTCCGAACCGTGACCATCACGGCACCGGAAGGCACCATCATCAACGCCAAACCGCCTGCCGCCATGACCATGAACACGGTCTTCGTGGCCCACGAGATCGTGCACGTGATCTGGAAAACCCTGAACCAGGCGGTGCCCGAACGCAGCTGCGCCGGTTGGGGCAAGGCCATACACGGCACGACGTCTGGTCGGACGGGAGAAGAGAGCCCGTTCGTGATGTACCAGTGGAACTCGGCACCGGGCGGTGGCGGCGTCGAGGGCCGGGACGGCTTCAACCAGATCGGCCATCTGATCGCCCTCGGCGGCTTGGTACTGCCCAACGTTGAGACTTACGAGCAACTCTATCCCGTGCTTTTCAAACGGCAGGAATTCCGTACCGATGCCGCCGGCCCCGGCGCCTTTCGCGGCGGCACGGGCGCCGATTTCGAGGTCGAGGTTAAGGTGGATGCCGAATACGCCTTCCGTGGCGAAGGCCTCTACAATACGTCGTGCTTCGGCGCCGCCGGCGGCGCGGCCGGGCAACCCGGCGATATGGAAATATCGTTCGCTCAGGGAGGCAGCGAAACGCCGCCAAAATATGCTGTGCGCCATTTCGGCCCCCTGACCCTGTCCGCATCATCGCCGGGCGGTGGCGGCTGGGGCGATCCGAAACAGCGGCAGCCATGGCGGGTACTGCGCGATATCCGCGACGGCGTGGTCAGCCAACAGGCCGGCGAAGAGATTTATGGCGTAAAGCTAAGCGGGGATGGTAAGTCAGTAGACGAAGCCGCCACCGCCAGGCTGCGCGCAAGCTAGAATTGAATATGCATCTAGGAGATATCAAGACATGAGTAACGAGACAAATCCCGGCGAGATGAATGGCGCCGAAAGCCTGGTTCGCACCTTGATCGACGGCGGCGTCAATGTCTGCTTCACCAATCCCGGTACTTCCGAGATGCATTTCGTCGCCGCCCTGGACAAGGTACCGGGCATGCGCTGCGTCCTGGGCCTGTTCGAAGGCGTGGTGACCGGTGCCGCCGACGGCTACTACCGTATGCTGGGCAAGCCGGCCTCGACCCTGTTGCATCTGGCGCCCGGTCTGGCCAACGGCCTGGCCAACCTGCACAACGCCAAGAAGGCGGACTCCGCAGTCGTCAACATCGTCGGCGAGCACGCCACCTACCACATTAAATACGACGCGCCCTTGACCGCCGACATCGAAGGCGCGGCGGCGCCCATGTCTCATTGGGTCAAAACCTCGCCAACATCGCAGAGCATCGCCGGCGATGGTGCCCTGGCCATCGAGGCGGCAACCCAGACACCGGGACAGATCGCCACGCTAATCTTGCCCGCCGATACCGCCTGGGGCCCTGCCGATGCGGTCGCCGTGACCGCCGCGCCCAGCGCGCCGCCAAAGGTCTCCGATGACGCCGTCAAAGCAGCGGCGGATCTGCTGCGCAGCTCCGACAACGCCACGTTGTTGATGGGCGGCGCTGCCCTGCGCGAACGCAGCCTGAACCTGGCCGGACGGATCGCCGCCAAGACTGGTTGTGGCATCCTGACCGAGGGCGCCAATACCCGCCTGGAACGGGGCGCTGGCCGGGTGCAGGTCAACCGCGTGCCTTATGTTGTGGAACTGGCGCTTGAAGTCATGAAGAAAGCCGGCGATCTGGTGCTGGTTGGCGCACGGGAGCCGGTGGCCTTTTTCGCCTATCCCGACAAGCCCTCTTTGTTGGTGGACCCGGATGCCAAATCCACCTTGTTGGCTGGAACTGATGAAGATATGGAAGCCGCGCTGGAGGCCCTGGCAATCGAACTAGACTGCCTGGATATGGAGCCCGCCGGCGTCGCGGCACCGCATCGACCACCGTTGCCGACAGGCGAGATCACGCCCGCGGCCATCGCACAGGTACTGGGCGCCATGCTGCCCGAAGGCGCCATCGTGGTCGACGAAAGCGTCACCACGGGGCGGGAGTTCTTCCCCACCACCGCCGGCGCGCCACCCCATGATTGGATCAACAACCGGGGCGGCTCCATCGGTTACGGCTTGCCCGTCGCGGTCGGCGCCGCCATCGCCTGCCCCGAGCGCAAGGTCATCGCCCTGGAAGGCGACGGCAGCTGCATGTACACGGTGCAGTCCCTGTGGACCATGGCGCGGGAGAATCTTGATGTTACCGTGCTGGTCTTCGCCAACAGCAGCTACAACATCCTGCGCGGTGAATTGACTAACGTCGGCGTGCAAAACCCCGGCCCCCGCGCGGTGGATATGTTGTCGCTTGACCGGCCCGACCTGGATTGGGTGCAAATGTCCAAAGGCATGGGCGTTGAAGCATCGCGGGTGACCACGGCGGAGGAGCTGGCCACGGCCTTCGATAATGGCCTGCACAGCGAAGGGCCGTATCTGATTGAAGTCGCCATGTAATTGCATTCGGGTGGGTAGAGATGGCAGAGCAAGTCACGATCATAGGGGCGGGCATCGTCGGCATCTGTACCGCCGTGTTTCTGCGCGAAAAAGGCATCACGGTCGAAGTCGTCGACCGTGCATCGCCGGCGGAGGGCGCCAGCCACGGTAATGCCGGGGTGGTTTCGCCCTGGACCTGCGTGCCGCAATCCATGCCGGGCCTATGGCGTAGCGTACCGCGTTGGCTGCTTGATCCCGAAGGCCCCATCGCACTGCGCTGGCCGCACCTGCCGTCGTTCCTGCCCTGGGCGGTTAGGTTTCTACGGGCTGGCAAAACAGCCGGGCTGCCCCAGATCGCCGACGCCATGAAAGCCCTGAACCGGCCCAACATCGAACTTTACCGCCAACTTTTGCAGGGCACCGGTTCGGAGCATCTGATCAGCGATAGTTTCTACGTCCATATCTACCGCGACCCAGGTGAGATTGATCTGAAACAACTGGGCTGGCAGCTGCGCCTGGACCGCGACGTGCCTTTGGAGGTTGTCGATGATGGCGCCCTGCACGAACTTGAACCCGCCCTGTCGCCCGAATACAAGGCTGCCGTGTTGATCAAGGATCAGGCCCGCGCCCTTTCACCCGGCGGCGTCGGCAAGGCGTTGGCGGCCAAGGCCCAGGAAATGGGCGCGGTTTTCAGGCAAACCGGCGTTGGTCGGATCACACCGCGCGAGGGTGGCGGCTGGCTACTGCAGACCGATGACGGCGAAATTGCCAGCGATAAAGTGGTCATCGCGGCCGGTGCGTGGTCGGCGCGGCTATTGGAGCCGCTTGGTTTCAATCTGCCGCTGGAGGCCGAACGCGGCTATCACCTGATTCTGCAGGAACCTGGCATAACCGTAAATAATTCGATCATGGATACGGAGAGCAAGTTCGTCGCCTCGTCGATGCTGGCAGGGGTGCGCTGCGCCGGCACCGCCGAATTCGCCGGCCTTGATGCGGCACCCAATTATCGGCGGGCCGAAATCTTCAAGGGACTGGCAAAGCGCCTGTTCCCCGATATCAATACCGACGACCCAGTCGAATGGATGGGCAGCCGGCCCTCGTTCCCCGATAGCCTGCCGTGCATTGGTACGGTACCGGGCCAGCGTGACTTGTTTGCCGCCTTTGGCCACAGTCATTACGGCTTTGGCATGGCACCGAACACGGGCCGTATTACAGCCGCCCTGGTCGCCGGCGAACCGGCCGATGTCGATATGAAGCCTTATCGAATGGAGCGGTTCAAATAGAGCCTCTATAATCGCGGATACGCCATCACCGGCTTCGCGGCACTATGCCGCAGGGCCACTAGGGCGGCGGCATGGAGCAAGGTTGGTTGGTATGTTAGTTTCAGCCACTATGACCGAATTAACGAGCGATTCTCACGATGGCCCCGAACAGGGGGAACGGAGCGCCATAGGCGTGGGCCGGGCAAGCATGGTGCCGCCCTTCTCGCCGGTGCTACTGGGCGGTTTGTTACTGGCGCCAGTGCCGGATCTGTTGCTACAACCCTTGTTGCGCGCCGTGATGGCGGCTGTCGCCAAGCAGCATCCGGGAATGTTTGAACGCCTGGGCAGCTATGCCGACACGGTATTCTTGATCGATCCCGTCGATCTGCCGATCCGCTTCCTTTTGCAGGCGGATGCCGAAAAACCAAAGCTGACCATCGCCCGCGAAGCCGATACCGCCCGCGCCACGGCGGCCATACGCGGTTCTCTGCTGGCCCTGATTGATCTGCTGGAAGGCCGGGTTGATGGCGATGCGCTGTTTTTTTCCCGCCGCCTGTTGATCGAGGGCGATACAGAGGCCGTGGTGGCTCTGCGCAATGCCGTTGATGGCGAGGAAATCAACATTATCGACGACATCCTTGTCCGGGCCGGCCCCCTGGCGCGGCCCGCGCGGCGGGCCGGCAAACAGCTGCTGCGTCTGGCGCGCCGGGCCGAAGCCGACATGGCCATGTTGCAGGATGCGCTGTTGCAACCCGCCATGGAGCGGATCGAGGCGCAAGCCGCCGCGGTCGACCATCTGCGCCAGAGCATGGCGCGCGGCGGTTCATCGCGCCGGCGCCGCGCCTCGAAAACACCCGTGGTACAGGAATAAAAATGGCTACAACCGACGCCAAAGCCAAATCCGAGGCCATTTTAGGCGATCTTGAACTGATCTGCCCGGCGGGCACCCCCGCCGCGCTGAGAGCCGCCGTCGATGCCGGCGCGGAAGCGGTCTATCTCGGCTTTCGTGACGAGACCAACGCGCGCAATTTTCCCGGCCTGAATTTCAGCCCGGAAGAACTGGCGGAAGGCCTGGAATATGCCCACGCGAGGGATTGCATGGTCTTTGTCGCTATCAATACCTTTCCTCGCGCCGGCGCGCCCGAAGCCTGGCACCGCGCCATAGATTGCGCCGCCGACCTGGGCGTTGACGCGGTCATCCTGGCCGACATCGGCATACTTGATTACGCAGCCCGGCAGCATCCTGATTTGCGCCTGCATCTATCCGTGCAGGCCTCAGCCTCGAACGCCGAGGCGATCCGGTTTTATCACGAGGCATTCGGCGTACGCCGCGTTGTGCTGCCCAGGGTGCTGACGGTGGAGGATATCGCCGAACTGAACAGCCAGATCCCGGTGGAGACCGAGGTCTTCGCCTTTGGCGGCATGTGCCCCATGGCCGAGGGACGGTGTCTGTTGTCATCTTATGTCACCGGCAAGTCACCGAACATTACCGGAGTGTGTTCGCCCGCCAGCCATGTGCGCTATGAGGAGCGGGGCTCCGAGATGGTCTCGCGCCTGGGCGATTTCACCATAAATATTTTCCAGCAAAGCGATGCCGCCGGTTACCCAACCCTGTGCAAGGGCCGCTTCGTGGCCGACGGCCGGGCCTCGTACCTGTTCGAAGCGCCGACCTCCCTCAACGTCCTGCCTCTGTTGCCCGAATTGATGGCAGCCGGTGTTTCCGCCCTGAAGATCGAGGGCCGGCAGCGCGGCCGCGCCTATACGGCACAGGTGGTCGCGGCCTTCCGCGCCGCCATTGACGCCTGCCGCCAAGGCGAGCCGATCCCCGAAATGCCGCAGCTGGCGGACGTGACCGAGGGCCAACGCGAGACTTCGGGCGCCTACCGGAGGGCGTGGCGATGAGCAAGCGAAAGGCGGCCAAGCCGACCACCAGCCTGGCGCTGGGCCCGACGCTGTTTCATTGGGATGCGGAACGCTGGCGGGATTTCTATTTCCGCATCGCGGACGAAGCGGACATCGAAACGGTCTATCTGGGCGAGGTTGTCTGCGCCAAGCGGC
>CAYWYB010000146.1:0-2322 GCA_964462145.1 uncultured Rhodospirillaceae bacterium | reverse complement strand
GACGAAGCGGACATCGAAACGGTCTATCTGGGCGAGGTTGTCTGCGCCAAGCGGCGGCCATTTATTCTGCCGCATATAGCCGCGGTGCATGAGCGCCTGAAAAAGGCCGGCAAGGATGTCGCGCTCTCGACCCTGGCATTGATCATGACGGCGGAGGAGATGGACGAGATCAAACAGACCATCGCCGATCCGGATCTGACCTTCGAGGCCAATGATATCTCCACGGCGTCGTTATTGGCCGGGCGGCGGCATGTTATCGGCCCCTTCGTCAATGCCTACAACGAGGGCACCATCAACTACCTGGCCGAGCGGGGGGCCTATCGCATTTCGCTGCCGGCCGAACTGTCACTTGATACGCTCGAAGCCCTGGGCCGGACCGAAGCCGTCAAAGACATATCGCTGGAAGTACAGGTTTTTGGCCGTCTGCCCCTGGCGATCTCGGCCCGCTGCTATCACGCCCGGGCCCATGATCTGCAAAAGGACGGCTGTCAGTTTGTTTGCGGCAATGATCCCGACGGCCTGACTATCGAGACCCTGGATGACGAGCCGTTCCTTGCCATCAATGGCACGCAGACCCTGTCCGATACCTATTGCAGCCTGCTGGCCGAACTGCCCGCATTGAAGGCGGCGGGGATAGACAGCTTCCGGCTATGGCCGCACACTTGCGACATGGTGCAGGTCGCAGCCCTGTACCGCGCCGTGCTGGACGATGCGATGGCATTGGAAGAGGCGGAGGCGCGCCTGGACGAGATCATCGGCGATGTGCCCCTGGCCAACGGCTACCTGCATGGGCAGGAGGGACGGCTTTGGGTTGAGGCGGCGGCGGAATAGCGATTAGGCCATGATCGACCTTACTCTCGGCAAATTCATCGACCGGCTGGAAAAGGCTAAACAGCTGGTGCGGATCAAGACCCCAGTCTCGACCTCGCTGGAAATGACCGAGATCCAAACCCGCCTGCTGGCGGAAGGCGGACCGGCGGCGCTGTTCGAAAATCCCATCGGCCCCGACGGCAAGACCTACGATACGCCGGTGTTGGTCAATCTGTTTGGCACGGTAGACCGGGTCGCCATGGCCATGGGGCGAAAGGCCGATGAATTGCGTCAGGTGGGTGAAATGCTGGCCACCCTGCATCAACCCTCGCCACCGGCCAATCTAAAGGACGTGGCGGACGCCATGCCGCTGTTGAAACGGGTGGGGGCAATGACCCCAAAAAGGACGCGGCGCAAGACACCGCCCTGTCAGGAAATCACCTGGCGCGGTGACGAGATTGATCTGGCCCGGCTGCCGATCCCGCGCTGTTGGCCGGGCGAACCCGCACCCCTGATCATCTGGCCCATGGTCATCACCAAGGGGCCAGGAAAAGGCGCCGAGGATCAATACAATATCGGCATCTACCGGATGCAGGTGATCGACCGCAACAAGGTCTTGATGCGCTGGCTGTCCCATCGCGGCGGGGCGCAGCATTACCGCCGCTGGGTCGAGGCCCGGGGCGAGCCCATGCCCGTGGCCGCCGCCATCGGGGCAGACCCTTGCACCATGCTCGCCGGTGTCACGCCGCTGCCCGATACATTGTCGGAATATCAATTTGCCGGTCTTCTACGTGGCCGCAGAATAGGCATGGCGAACTGCCTGACGGTACCGCTGCAAGTGCCGGCGGAGGCGGAGATTGTCCTGGAGGGTCATGTCTCTCACGAGGAGTTCGGCGACGAAGGACCTTATGGCGATCATACCGGGCACCTAAATGCGGTGGCGTCGTTCCCGGTCTTTACTCTAAGCGCGGTGACCATGCGGCGGAAGCCGACCTATCTCTCCACCTACACCGGCCCGCCACCGGACGAGCCGGCGATCATGTCCATGGCTCTGAACGAGCTCTATATCCCGATCCTGCAGTTGCAGTTTCCTGAAATCGTCGACTTCTGGCTGCCGCCGGAGGCTTGTTCCTATCGCATCGCGGTGGTTTCCATTCGCAAGGCCTACCCCGGACATGCCCGGCGCATCATGATGGCGGTCTGGTCGTATCTGCGGCAGTTCACCTATACCAAGCTGGTTATCGTGGTCGACGATGATATCGACGCACGCAATTGGAAAGACGTGATGTGGGCCGTCTCCACCCGTATGGACCCTGGCCGCGATAGCCTGGTGATCGAAGATACGCCAATCGACTATCTCGATTTCGCCTCGCCGGAGGTCGGCCTGGGCGGCAAGCTGGGCCTTGATGCCACTGTCAAAATACCGCCCGAGACCAAGCGGACCTGGGGCAAGCGGCTGCGCATGAGCGACGAAGTGATCGCCGATGTCAGCGAAAAATGGGCCGACTACGG
>CAYWYB010000145.1:0-12639 GCA_964462145.1 uncultured Rhodospirillaceae bacterium | reverse complement strand
ATTGGGTGGCCGGGAGGGGGAGCGGGCGGTTCAGCCCGATGGAACGCCCTTAGGCCAACTTTGTTGTCGGATCCAAATCGGCGTATTTGGTCTCCCGTTTTTCCGTCTTGGCCATGAAGGCCTCGCCCAGATCGGCGCGGGACAGCATGGCGGCATTCCAGGTGGCGATATAGTTCAGGCCGTCCTGAATGGAATGGTCACGGGCATAGTTCAGCATTTCCTTGTTGCCCACGGTGGCGATGGGGCTTTTCGCCGCGATTTCAGCCGCAATCGCCATGACGCCCGCCAACAGCGCCTCCTGATCGGCGAAAACCTGGTTGACCATGCCGCACTCCCGCGCTTCCGCCGCCATCATGCGCCGGCCCGTATAGGTCAACTCCCGCACGATGCCGTGGGGAATGATATGGGGCAGCCGCTGCAAGGTGCCCACGTCCGCCGTCATGCCGATATTGGTCTCTTGAATGCAGAAGAACGCATCCTCGGTGCAGTAGCGCATATCGGCAGACGAAATCAGATCGATACCGCCGCCAATACAGGCACCCTGAACGGCCATCAACACGGGCAGGCGGCAGCGGTCGACCACCGACATGGTTTCCTGCATGCGCAGGACCGAACGGCGCAGGGCTTCAGCCTTGCGGGCCGGCTCGCTGTCCGTGCCCATGAGGCCGGGGCCGAAGTCATTCAAATCCAGGCCGGAGGTAAAATGTTTGCCCTGGGCCGAGAAAACAACCACCCGGGCCGTGGGATCCTCTTCAATTTCGTTAAAAACCGCGACCATTTCAGGCCAGAAAGCCTTGTTCATGGTGTTGAATTTCGCACCGCGGGTCAGCTGCACATGGGCGATGCCGTTTTCGACGCTCAGGCTTAATGTTTCGTAGGCCATCAGTTCCTCCATACCTTCAGATTTAGCTTGTGATAACATGTTCGGCGGAGGCGCAAAAGCGGCCCCGCGAGATAAGTTGGGAGGTAGATTATGGCGGTCACGCAAGACAGCCTGATGGCGCTGCAGGCCATGGGCAAGGAATTCACCTATACGGAGCGGGACTCCATGTACTACGCCCTGGGCATCGGCATGGGCGCGGATCAGATGGACTGCCAGGAATTGGCCTTTTGCTATGAAAAAGCCCAGAAAGTGATGCCCTCGCAGGCCACGGCGATCGCCTTTGACGACAGCATTTTCTGGGATTGCGGCATTGACGTGGTGAAGACCGTGCACGGCGAACAGCGTTTGACCCTGCACCAACCCTTGCCGGCGGCGGCAACGGTTGTCTCGGATGTCCGGGCCACGGATGCCTTCGACAAGGGCGAGGGACGCGGCGCCATTATACTTTTGCAAACGGTCCTGACCGACAAGGCCAGCGGCGACAAACTCTGCACCATGGACTCGGTTCTGTTTGCCCGCGGCGACGGCGGCTACGGCGGCCCCCAGGGTTCGCCCGAGCCCTTGCCGAAAGCGCCCATGCGGCCTGCCGATCACGTGGTCGAATTCCAAACCCTGGACCGTCAGGCCTTGATGTATCGCCTTTCGGGCGACCGCAATCCTCTGCATTGCGACCCTGATTTCGCAGCCGCCGCCGGTTTCGAAAAGCCCATCCTGCATGGTCTGTGCACCTATGGCCACGCCTGCCACGCGGTGGTGCGGACCGCCTGCGATTATCAGCCGGAAAAACTGTTGAGCTTTTCGGCGCGCTTTGCCGCTCCCGTGATCCCCGGCGATATGCTGCAAACCCATATCTGGGAGGACGATGACGAGATCTATTTCACCACGTCCGTACCGGAGAAAGAATTGATCGTCCTCTCTAACGGCTTCGCCACCATAGATATCTAGGCATGAGTAACGAGAACGAGACCCGCGCGGACCTGGCCGAAGTTCTGGCCGCGCGCAATGCCCGCCTGGACGAGGCGCGGCCCGACGCCGTGGCCCGGCAGGAAAAACGCGGCCTGAATACAATTCGCGCGTCGATCACCGCTTTCACGGACGATGGCAGCTTTGTCGAATACGGCGGCCTGGCGGCGCCCGCCAGGGATGACATGGCAGGCCAGGCCGATGGCGTGGTCATGGGCACGGCCAAGGTGGACGGCAGCCCGATCGTCGTGGTCGGCTATGACTATACGGTTTATGCCGGAACTCAGAGCGCCATCAATCACCGCAAAACGGACCGTATGTTCCGTCTGGCCGAACGCAACGGCTGGCCCGTGGTTGGCTGGTGGGACGGCGGCGGGGCCCGGCCGCACGATATGATTCTGCCCGCACGAGGCACCAACCCTACTTTCGTGACCTACGCCCGCCTGTCGGGCAAGGTGCCAACCGTTGCCCTGGTCACCGGACGGGCCTTTGCCGGCCAGGCCAACTTGTCCGGATTGAGCGATGTGGTCATCGCCATTCCCACCGCAACCATGGGCATGGCCGGGCCGCCCCTGGTCGCCGCCGCCCTGGGCGGCTGGCTGACGCCCGAGGAAATCGGCCCAATGGATATCCATGAAGCCTCCGGCGCCATCGATATCCTGTGCCCGGATGAGGCCACTGCCTTGGCCGCCGCGCGGCAATATCTAGGCTATTTCCAGGGCCGGCAGGGTTCGGGCAAGGCCGCGCCACAGGAATTATTGCGGGACATCATCCCGGAAAACCCGCGCCGGGCCTACAACGTGCGCAAGGTGATCGAAGCGCTATGCGATACCGATAGCGTCCTGGAACTGCGCCCCAAATTCGGCAAGGCCGCCGTGACCGCCCTGACCCGAATAGATGGCTGGCCGGTCGGCATCATCGCCAACCAGCCGATGGTGCTGGCGGGCGCCATCGACAGCGATGCCTCGGACAAGATCGCCCGCTTCATCCAGCTTTGCGATGCATATGATATTCCGCTGCTGTTTCTATGCGACACACCGGGCCTGATGGTCGGGCCGGATATCGAGAAGACAGCACTGGTCCGGCATTCGGCCCGCATCCTAACCGCCCTGGCGAACGCGACGACGCCGTTCATGACCGTGGTGCTGCGCAAGGCCTATGGCCTGGGCTATTACGTCATGGGCGCCGCCGCCTGTGCGCCGGATCTGTTGCTGGCCTGGCCGACGGCGGAATTCGGCGGCATGGGCATCGAAGGCGCGGTGAATATCATCCATGGCAATGAACTTGATGCCATTGAAGACGAAGCTGACAAAGCCGCCCTGCACAAACAGCGGACCGAAGAATTGAAGACCTACCACACCGCATTGGCCACGGCGCAGCGCTTCCACGTGGACGACGTTATCGACCCCGCCGATACGAGGGCCATTCTGGCCAATACCCTGTCGGCTTTCCCCGAAGCCAGCCGCAATGGCAGCCGCAAGCGGGTGGTGGAACCGTGGTAGGATAGGGGAAACTGGAGATTCGCTCATGAGCCGACAAAACATTTCATCCGGCGGCCCGTTGGAGGCCAAGGTCGGTTATTCCCGTGCCGTCCGCGTGGGGAATTCCGTCCATGTCTCAGGCACCACGGCTTTTGGTTCCGACGGCAATATGGTCGCCGACGATGCCTACGGCCAGACCGTGCAAGTCCTGAAAACCATCGTGGCCGCGTTGACCGAGGCCGGCGCCAAGCCCGAGGATGTGGTCCGCACGGTGATCTATGTGACGGATATCGGGGATGCGGAAGATGTGGGCCGGGCCCACGGCGAAGTCTTTGCCAATATCCGGCCAGCCGCCACCATGGTGGAAGTATCCGCCCTGATTGCGCCGGACATGAAGGTGGAAATCGAGGCCTATGCCGAATTGAGTGGGGACGCCTGAGTTCATGACGACTGTTACCCCCGGCGTTACCCCCAGTGTTACCATCGACGACGTGCGCGCCGCCGCCGCGCGAATTGAGGGCCGGGTCCGGCGCACCCCTATGCTGCCGGCTACCCTGGCGCATAGTCCGCTGCCGGGCGATCCTACCCTAAACCTGAAGCTGGAATGCCTACAGGTTTCGGGCTCGTTCAAGGCCAGGGGCGCCATGAGCGCCCTGACCAGCCTTGATGACGCCGCCAAGGCGCGTGGCCTGATCACTGCTTCTGGCGGTAATCATGGCCTGGGCGTGGCCTGCGCCGGCCATGCGGCGGACGTGCCGGTGACGATTTATCTGCCTGGCAACACGCCGCCTGGTAAAGCCGACAATCTGCGCCGCTGGGGGGCGGACGTGCATATGCACGGCGAGGTTTGGGATGATGCCAACCGGGAGGCCCTGGCAGTCGCGGAACGTGACGGCAAGACCTATATCCATCCCTTCGCCGATCCATCTGTAATCGCCGGACAGGGCACGGTCAGCCTGGAAGTACTGGCGGATGCCCCCGATACGAACGTCTTGCTGGTTTCCATTGGCGGCGGCGGCCTGATCTCGGGCGCGGCCATGGCCGCCAAGGCCCTGAAGCCGGAAATCACCGTGATCGGTATCGAGCCGGTGGGCGCGCCGACATTGCATGACAGCGTGGCGGCGGGAGAGCTGGTGGAACTGGCGCAGATTGATACCAAGGCCAATACCCTGGCACCCCGGCGCAGCGAGGCGGTCAATCTGGCCCTGATCCAGCAGAACGTTGATGAAATCGTCCTGGTCACGGACGAACAGATGTACGAGGCGGCGCGCTGGCTGTGGCGGGAATTCGGCCTGGGCGTGGAACTGTCCGCCGCCGCCGCCATTGCCGCCCTGCAAGCCGGCATTTATGCGCCGCCCAAGGGTTCGGTCTGCACCGCGCTGATCTGTGGTGCCGGCAGCGATGGTATGGCTTGAGATGGAAGCTGTTCAGCCTGAAATGGACGTAATGGACGAGAAGCACCGGATTCTTGCGGACGTCTTTGGCTTCCCCGGCTTTCGGCCCAGTCAGGCGGAGATTATCGACGCCGTCATGGCCGGCCAAAGCGCCCTGGCCGTGATGCCCACGGGAGCTGGAAAATCGTTGTGTTTTCAAGTTCCTGCCCTGGCGCTTGGTGGCTTGACCATTGTTGTCTCGCCTCTGCTGGCGTTGATGCAGGATCAGGTCGTCGCCCTGCAACTGGCGGGGGTGCGGGCGGAGACCATCAATTCCGCCAAGGACCGTGGCGAGAATGTCGATACCTGGCGCCGGGTCGCGGGTGGCGAAGTGTCCATATTGTATCTCTCCCCCGAACGCCTGATGACCGACCGCATGCTGGCCGCCCTGGCCCGCCTGCCCATCAAGCTGATCGCCGTGGACGAGGCCCATTGCATATCTCAATGGGGCCCAGCGTTTCGCCCGGAATACAGCGATTTGTCGCGGCTCCGGGAATTATTCCCTGGCGTGCCGTTGGTGGCTCTGACCGCGACGGCGGACGCGGTGACCCGCCGGGATATCGCGGACAAGCTGTTCGGTGATGCTGGCCGGATCTTTGTCCAAGGCTTTGACCGCCCGAACATCCATCTCGCCGTAACCTTCAAGCAGGACTGGAAACAGCAGACCCTGTCCTTCGTACGTCGCCACCAGGGCGAAAGCGGCATCGTTTATTGTCTTTCGCGCAAAAAGACCGAGGAGACGGCGGCCTTGTTGGCCGCTGAAGGTATTACGGCCCTACCGTATCATGCGGGCATGGAGAAATGGCAGCGCGACGGCAATCAGGACCGTTTCATGCGCGAGGACGGCATCGTCATGGTCGCGACCATTGCCTTTGGTATGGGTATCGACAAACCGGATGTGCGTTTTGTCCTGCACACGGATCTGCCCGGCAGCATGGAGGCCTATTATCAGGAATTTGGCCGCGCGGGCCGGGACGGGGCGCCGGCCCAGGCCTTGATGCTGTACGGCCTGGGCGATATCCGCATGCGCCGCCAGTTCATCGAACAGGAAGGCAGCGGCGAAGACCGGCGGCGCCAGGAACATAAACGCCTGGATGCCCTGCTGGCCTATTGCGAGGCGCCGCAGTGCCGGCGGCAGACCTTGCTGGCCTATTTCGGCGAAGACAAGGAAGCCTGCGGCCATTGCGATCTGTGCACAGACGCCACGCCGGCGATAGATGGCACCGATCTGGCACAGCTGGCGTTGAGCGCGGTGCGCGATACCGGACAGCGTTTCGGTGCGGCCCACATTGTCGACGTTTTATGTGGCGCCAAAAACGAAAAAGTCCGCAAATTCGGCCACGAGCGCCTGGACAGCCACGGCATGGGCAAGGGCCGGGGCAAACCCGAATGGCAATCCATTCTGCGTCAACTGGTCGCCGGCGGCTATCTGGAGCTGGATCTGGAAGGCTATGGCGGCATGGCCTTGGGCCAACGTGGCCAGGCGCTGTTACGGGGCGAGGAAGCTTTCCCCTATCGCCCCGATGCCGCGCCACAGCCCCGTGTCGCAGGGACGAAAGGCGGCACTGGCACAAAACGCAGCGCCGCTCAACGTCAGGAGTTGGAGCAAGAATTATCGGAGCGGGATCAGGAGTTGCTGGCCGCGTTGAAAACCCTGCGCTCCAGCCTGTCCCAGGCGCGGAACGTTCCGGCCTATGTGGTCTTCTCGGACCGCTCGTTGCTCGACATGGCCCAGAACCGTCCCGCATCCGAAGCCGAGTTCGCCAATATTCATGGTGTGGGTCAGGCAAAGTTAAAGAAATTCGCCGCGCCATTTCTGGCCGTGATTGCCGAGCACGGCTAATAGCGTAGACAGCAGCTGCCGCAGGTCCTCTTTCTTATAAAGTCTCCACGCTATCTTAAGTCAATAATAGTGCTAATGGCATAACACTTTCTTTATATGCAATAATATTTTTACAAACCCCCTCTAAATTAACAAAATCGAAACCATCTTTATAATATTTTACAAACAGATATTTACATCTACAGAGATTGTCTGAATTTCCAGATTCAGGTCGGAGGGCGACATGTTTTCTTGGTTTAGCAATATGAAGGTAGGCGTTCGCGTTCTCATAGGCATGCTGGTCCCGGTCATTGGGCTGGTATTTTATGCCGGTGTATCAATGGTTGATAAATATGGCACTTCGCAGGAGCTCGAAAGAGTCGGTGCACTGGCCAAATTTGCACCAACGATCAGTGCCCTGGCGCACGAGTTGCAAAAGGAACGCGGCCAATCAGCCGGCTTCATTGCTTCCAAGGGCAAATCCTTCGCTGATACCTTGCCGGGACAGCGCAAGAGCACCAACGGCCGCCGTGGTGAACTGACCGAAGCCATCAAGACATTCAACTTTGCCGCTTATGCGCCGTCTCTGGGCAATGCCGCCGAACAGGCCGTCGCCAAGGTTGGCGAACTTGACAGCATACGCGGTCAGGTCGGCAGCCTCTCGATTACCGTGCCGGGCATGGCCAAATATTACACGGGCACCATTGCCTCGCTGCTCGATATTGTCAGCGAAATGCTTCTTGCCAGCACCGATGATGGGGTCAGCAAGGAAATCGCCGCCTACGTTGCCTTCCTGCAAGGCAAGGAACGGGCTGGCCGCGAACGGGCCATGGGCGCCGCTGGTTTCGGCGCGGGTAAATTCCAACCGGCCATTTACAATAAATTTGTCCAGCTGATCGGGGCGCAGGACTTGCTGTTCAGAAGTTTTCGCCTGTTCGGCACGGCGGTGGAGTGGGCCTTCTATCAAAAAACCATGGCCGGCAAGGCTGTCGATGAAGTCGCGCGCATGCGCAAAATCGCCATAGCTTCACCCCAAACTGGCGAAATGGGCGGGGTAACGGGGGCTTATTGGTTCGCCCAGATTACCGACAAGATCAATCTGATGAAGCAGGTTGAGGACTTCATCGCTGGCGCCTTGAATGAAACCGCCTTGGCAAAGGCAAACGAAGCCTGGAACATATTTTTGGTTTATGCGGTGGCCACACTCGCGCTACTGGCTGTCACGGCACTATTGGTTTTTGCCATCGTACGCTCCATCACCGGCCCGGTAGGCGCCTTGACCGGCGTGATGCACAAGCTTTCCGAAGGTGACAAGACGGTCGAGGTTTTCGGCACGGACCGCAAGGACGAGATTGGCGCCATGGCCCAGGCGGTCGAGGTCTTCAAGGAAAACGCCATTGAAATGGAGCGGATGGAGGCTGAACAGGCCGAACAGAAAGTCCGCGCCGAGGAGCAACGCAAGGCGGAGATGTTGCAAATGGCTGATGGCTTCGAGGCCTCCGTCATGGGCGTGGTGCAGAGCGTCGCCAGTTCGGCCAGCCAGATGGAGAACTCGGCGCAAAGCATGTCAGGCACCGCGCAAGCGGCTTCGGCGCAGTCGGCCAATGTCGCCTCGGCGTCACAGCAGGCAACGGCGAACGTGCAGACAGTGGCCAGCGCGGCCGAGGAATTGGCAACTTCGGTAAGGGAGATTGCCCGGCAGGTGGCCGATTCTTCCGAGATCTCGAATGAAGCGGTGTCCGAGGCCGATCATGTCGGGCAACAAATGGAAGAGTTGGCGGAAGCCTCGCAGCGCATCGGCGAAGTGGTCGATCTAATCAACGACATTGCGGGGCAGACCAATCTTCTCGCCCTGAACGCCACGATCGAGGCGGCGCGCGCCGGCGATGCCGGCAAGGGCTTTGCCGTGGTCGCCTCGGAAGTCAAAAACCTGGCCAGTCAGACGGCCAGCGCCACGGGCGAGATCGCCGGCCAGATCGGATCAATCCAGGACGCGACCAATGGCGCGGTCAAGGCGATCGAAGGTATTGCGGAGACAATACGCAAGATCAACGACATCGCCTCGACTATCTCCACGGCGATTGAGCAACAGGGCTCCGCGACCGGTGAAATCAGCCGCAATGTGCAGGAGGCCGCAAAAGGTACGCAGCAGGTGGATGACAACATCACCCAGGTCAGCCGTGGTGCGGACGAGACCGGCACGGCGGCGGGCGAAGTATTGTCGGCGGCCCAGGAAATGACGCAGCAGTCCGGCTCACTAAAGAATGAGGTTGAGAAATTCCTGAACCAGGTGCGCGCCGCCTAAACGCGGCCGCACCATTGCCGGAGATGCGGACCAAGGATTAGACCGATGGCTTTGGGATTGGACGGCAGGATTCTATTTGCAAGCGCGGCGCTTGCGGCCCTGATCTTGACGTTTGATCTGTCCTTACCCCTTGGCGTGGCCGGCGGTGTTCCATATATCGCGCTGGTGTTGCCAGGGTTGTGGGCGTCGGGCAACCGCCCGGTCATGGTTCTTGCCGGTATCGGGACCGTGCTGACGATCGTGGGCTATTTTTTCTCCCCGCCTGGCGGCGTATGGTGGGTCGTTCTGATCAATCGCGGTCTGGCAATATTCGCCATATGGATGACCGCCATACTGGTTGCCAACCGAAAAGCGGCGCGTGATGCCTTGAAAGCGGCGCATGACGAACTGGAAGACCGCGTTCAACAGCGCACCGCTGATTTGGCTCAAAGCGAGGCACGTTTCAAGGATATCGCCGACTCGGCTTCGGACTGGTTTTGGGAACTGGATCGGGACCTGCGCTTCACCTATGTTTCCGACCGCTATTTTGAAATCACCGGCTTTCGGCCCGAGGATCGCATGGGAAAGCTGCGCACGGATGGTGTGGATCCGGCGGATCTTGCGGCTGATGCCGAGCAGTGGGCTGCTCATCAAGCCGACCTAGACGCCCACAGGCCGTTCCGGGATTTTGAATATTCGTTAAGCACGCCTAATGGCGGCAAAAACTATTTCAGAATTAGTGGCAATCCGGCTTTTGACGCCAGCGGGCAATTCCTGGGTTATCGCGGTACCGGCACCGATACGACACGGCAAGAGCGGATGGGCCAATCGCTCAAGGAAAGCGAGCGGCGTTATCAAAGCATATTTGACGCCGCCCAGGTCGGCATCATCCGCACACGGATTTCCGACGGCCAGGTGATTGACGTTAACGAACGGGACGCCACCATGCTGGGCTATGAAAATCGGGCTGATTTTCTGGAGAACTACAGATCGCTGGAACACTGGCCTACGCCGGAGGCACGGGCCGAATGGATCCGGGAAGGTTTGCGAGACGGCTTTTCCCGTGACCGCATAATCCCGATGCAACGAAAGGACGGCTCGACCGTCTGGCTGCATACATCCGCGACCTTCCATGCCGATCTTGACTGCATAGACATCGTTTCAATCGACATTACCGAAAGCAGAAAACAGCAAACGGAAACGGACGCGGCAAGAAGAGACGCGGAATACGCCAATCGGGTGAAGTCCGAGTTTCTGGCCCATTTCAGTCACGAATTGCGCACGCCCCTGAATGCCATCCTGGGCTTCTCGGAGATCATGCGGCGGGAGACTTTTGGGCCCATGGACAATGATCGCTATGCCAGCTACGTCGGCAATATCCATCGCAGCGGCGAGCATTTATTGGCATTGATTTCCGATATTCTTGACCTCTCGCGCATCGAGGCGGGCCAGTTGGAACATGACGAGCAGGTTTTCGACAGCCGCCTCGTGGCCACGGATTGCGTCCGCCTGCTGCAGGAGCAAGCCGAGCGCAAAGGCGTTGCGATAGAATTGCAATGCCCCGACGCAGGCTTGTTCATGCGGGCGGATGAGCGGCGGCTGCGGCAAATAATGCTTAATCTGGTTTCGAACGCAGTCAAATTCACCCAACCCGACACGGTCGTCTCGGTCGGCATGGAGATCAATGCGAATGGCGAGATATGTTTCAGCGTCCGTGACCGTGGTGACGGCATGCATACCGAAGACCTGGAGCGGGTGCAGGAGCCCTTTATCCGTCTGGATGGCGCCCTAACCGCGAATTCCGAGGAAGGTACCGGCCTTGGCTTGGCCATCACCAAACGTCTGGTGGAAAGCCATGGCGGCAAGCTGTGCCTGAGCAGCGAAATCGGCGTCGGAACCACGGCAACCGTAAGCTTCCCAAGTGATCGGGCACATAGTGAAGCCGGCCAAGAAGTGGCGCAGACGCCCACATCAATGCAGCGTCGAACACCAAAATTCGCGTCGGCCTGACCAAGCCACCGATGGCGCAGCAAGCCATTCGCGGTCAAAATTCGGCGGTCACATTGTCACATTCCATTGCTCCCAACGAATAGCTATTGTTGAAGCTTGTGTGTCGGCTGTTCGGGCATGGGTGGATCATAGTCCTCTAGAAACTGGTTCTCTCCCCATGGCCGTCGCGTTTGCCATTTTGAGAAGAGAGAATGATCATGAATTTCGACAAATATGAACGCCTGACTTTTGAACGGCGTGACCGGGTGCTGTGGATCTCAATCGATGCCGGCCCCATGAACGCCGTTGATTTCCCGCTGCATGAGGAGTTGGCGCATGTTTTCTACGAGGCGCAGTCCGATGACGACAGCGACCTGATCGTTCTGACCGGTGCGGGGCGCGCCTTTTGCGCCGGCGGCGACATGGATTGGTTCCAGGAGATGATCGACGATCAGTCGAAATTCCGCGGCATAACCACCGACGCCAAGCGCATCGTCAATGGATTGCTGGAGATGGAAAAGCCGATCATCTGTCGCCTGAATGGCGCGGCGGCTGGGCTTGGCGCCTCCATCGCCCTGCTGTGCGACGTCATTATCGCTGACGAACGGGCCCTGATTGGCGACCCGCATGTCAAGGTCAGCCTGGTGGCGGGCGACGGCGGCGCGGTGATCTGGCCGCAATTGATCGGCTTCGCCCGTGCCAAGGAAATGCTGTTGACCGGCGAGATGCTGCGCGGCTCCGAAGCGGCCGCCATGGGCCTGATCAATTATGCGGTACCGGCCGAAGAACTGGATGCCAAGGTCGATGACATGGTTGGCAAAATTCTGGCCAACCCGCGCTGGGCCGTGCGCTGGACCAAGACGGCGGTGAACCTGGTGCTGCGTGATATCGCCAATAAGGTGATGGAACCGGCAATCGCCTACGAGGTCAGCTCCAACGCCATGAAGGACAGGCAGGAAGCGATCAACGCCTTTGTCGAGAAACGGGCGCCGAATTACACTGGCGAATAGGCCGCAACGGATAGGATCTGGACCATGTACTTTGCGGATGAACCCGAACATATCGCCATGCTGCGCGATACCTTGCGCCGTTTTACCGAACAGGAATGTCCCCGCGAAAAACGCCAGGAATGGCTGGCGGCGCATGCCTGGCCTCGCGACGTCTTTGCCAAACTGGCGGCTTTGGGCGTTTGCGGCCTGACGGTGGAAGAAGAATACGGCGGCCAGGGCCAGGACTGGTACGCCGCCACAGCCGTTATCGAGGAATTGGGCCGGGGCGGAGTTTGTCTGGCGGACCTTATATTCAATGCGCCTTTTACGGCGGCGGTAATATCTCCGAAAGCGGCTCGGCGGCGCAGAAGGCTGAACTGCTGCCCAAAATTGCCCGCGGCGAGCTGCAGTTCGCCTATGGCCTGTCGGAGCCCGATACCGGCGGTGATCTGGCCAACGTCCAGACTAAGGCGCATCTGGAGGACGGTGGGGATACTGTGGTCATCAACGGCGTCAAACGCTGGTGCACGGGCGCCGATTGGGCCGACTATATTTTTTGCTTCGTGAATTCCGACCCGGAAGGCGAGAAATACCAAAACCTGTCGATGATCCTGGTGCCCACCGACGCGCCGGGCATCACGCGCCAGCAACTGACCCATCGCAATCTGGTTTATACCCACAGCTTTGACGTCTATTTCGATAACGTGCGCCTGCCGGCCAGCAGTATTCTGGGCGGGCCTGAAGCCTGGAACCGGGGCTGGCGCAGCCTGGCCGGCCGATCGTTGGACGTGGAAA
>CAYWYB010000144.1:0-12642 GCA_964462145.1 uncultured Rhodospirillaceae bacterium | reverse complement strand
GCAATCCGTGTAATCCCTGTGCCGCCAAGAAAGCCTGTAATCCATGCAATCCATGCGCCGCGAAAAAGGGCTGCGGTGCTTGTAATCCCTGTAATCCTTGCGGCGCCGGCGGCGCCTCGGCATCACTGAAATGCGCCATTCCACGCCTGGTCAAGGCTGCATTGTGTAACCCCTGTGCGGCCAAAAAGAAGGGCTGTGGCGCCTGCAACCCGTGCGCCGCCAAAAAGGCTTGCAGCCCATGCAACCCTTGTGCCGCCAAGAAAGCTTGCAATCCCTGCGCGGCGAAAAAAGGCTGCGGCGCCTGTAATCCCTGCGCGGCCAAGAAAGCCTGCGCCCCGTGTAACCCATGTGCCGCCAAGAAGGCTTGTAATCCTTGCGCCGCGAAAAAAGGCTGTGGTGCCTGCAATCCCTGTGCCGCCAAAAAAGCTTGCAATCCGTGCAATCCATGCGCCGCCAAAAAGGGCTGCGGCCCGTGCAATCCCTGCAATCCGTGTAATCCCTGTGGCGCCGGTGCCGTGGCCGAGCTGACGGCGGCCGAGGCGCGCAAGGCCTATGACTGCCTGGTCAAGGATCTTGTTGCCGGCTATTCCAAGTCCGGTTTGACCGTGGCCAGCCACTACAAGGACTGGAAAAATTACTCCACCCAGCCCTATGTCTCGGACACCCATGGCGGGCGCTACGTCAACAATTACGGCAATACCTCCGCCGGCAACTATGGCAAATATGAAGCGGCGGGCCGCATGGCCGTCGGCGCCCTATTGGCCAAGGACAGCTTCGTCGCCAAGGCCGACGGCAAGCTGGCGGCGGGGCCGCTGTTCCTGATGGAGAAAATGCCGGCCGGCTTTAACAAGGCCTCCGGCAACTGGCGTTACACCATGGTGCTGCCCAACGGCCAGGTGTTCGGCACCACCAATGGCGCCGGCTCGGCCAAGATGAACTTCTGCTACGAATGCCACATGGCTGTCGCCGAGGAACAGGACAGCCTGATGTTCCTGCCGGAAGAGTACCGCGTACGTTAGTCCCGCGTCAGTTCGATTGGTTCGTTTGAACCGTTCGTTCATCCTGTTGTCACACCTCCAAGACTGGCCGGATGCATGCATGTGCATCCGGTCATTTTTTGCGAGATGTTCTATCCGTACCAGATTTGATAGGAATGATAGATGACCAGCATCGCGATGACGGCGGCAAGGCCGTAACGATGGGTCTTTGACAGGCGTCTTATGAGTGACAAGCTCTTTGCCGGCCCTTTCATCATGCATTCTCCCGTGTTTCACGGCGAACTGTAAACAATTGCCGCCGCCGTTGAAAGCCGCTCATCGCCGCACCGCCATAATGAAGCTGAGCAACGATGCCAAGCCGACCGCCGAGAGGACGATCAGGGGCGCGGTGTAGGATTGGCTGAGCAGCCAAACCCAACTGATCAGCACCGGCGTGACGGCCAGCGCCAATGACGAGGCCAGGCCCAGCAGGCCGTTCAGGGCGCCATAGGCTTTCGGCCCAATCAACTCGGGCACGGCCAAGGCGCGCACGATGGTTATGATGCCGAGGGAGCTGCCATAGAATATGGGAAACAGATAGTTCAGGTAATTGTCCGGCTGGGCCAGGGACAGCAGAGCAAAGCCGATCAGCAGAAAGACGCCTGACATCAGACCGGCCTTGCGGAAATCCAGCCATTTTTCGAACACGGTAATCACCACGCGCCCGGCAACCTGCATGGGCCCGATCATGGCGATGGTGGCGACGATGGCCGCCATGGCAAAGCCGCGCTCGAGCATCAGGGGAATGATATGCACGGTGACCCCGGCCATCACCAGGGAGTTCGTGGTGAAGCAGATGCCGATCCACCAGAACGCCGGATTGCACAGACCGGCGGCCACGGGGCCGTCCTGCAAATCGATGGTGAAAATTCTGGGCCGCCCCGTCTGGCCCGCGCCGGGTATGCGCTCCAGGCGCAGCACATAGGCATGGATGGGCACGCAGATGCCCGCCAGGATCAGCCCCAGCATGGTAAAGGTTTCCCGCCAGTCCATCAGTTCCAACAGCAGGCTGATGAAGGGAATAAATACGGTGCTGGCGAACCCCGCGATCAGGGTCATTATAGTGACGCCCTGGCGCGCCCGCGGGCCCAGGGTGGCGACCAGCACGGCGAAGCCCGCCGGGTATAAGGTCGCCGACATGGCCAGGCCAAGGCCGATCCAGACCACATAATAGGCCGGCAGGTTTTCCACGTGGGCCGCAGCCAACAGGATCACCGCGCCCAGGGCCGAGGCCCCGGTCATCAGCCAGCGCCCGCCGAAACGATCAAGAATGGTGCCCGCCGTGACCGAGAGCAGGCCCACGACAAGCAGCGAGACCGTGAAGGCGCCGGTAATGTCAGCCTTGCTCCAACCGAACTCCGCCGTCAGGGGTTTGATGAAGACCGCGAAGCCATAGAACATGATGCCCCAGGACACGGTCTGGGCGATGGACAGCCAGACAACAAAAGACAGCGCCCGATGATCGCGCCACAGGGAGGTTTCGCTTTCATGCATGGCCGGGATACTATGGGGCAAAGTCATGCAGCCAATTTTTGTAATCGAGGAAGTCCCACATGCCTACCTTTGAATTTCATTTCGATTTCGGCAGCCCCAACGCCTACATCTCACACAAGCTGATCCCCGGCATCGTCGAGCGTACGGGTGTGGCCTGCGAATATGTGCCTGTATTGCTTGGGGGGGTTTTTAAACTGACCAACAACAAATCGCCAATGGAACAATTTCAAGGCATTAAAAATAAAAACGAATACGGTCAGTTGGAGATGCAGCGCTTTATCGACAAGCACGGCCTGACCGCCTATTCCCGCAATCCCCACTTCCCCGTCAACACGGTGCAGATCATGCGCGGCGCCGTTTGGGCCAAGCGCCAGGGCTGTTTCGAACAATATGTCGATGCCGTGTATCGCCATATGTGGGAAGAAGGCCTGAAAATGGACGACCCAGAGGTGATCAAGGCAGCCCTGGACAAGGATGGCCTGGACAGCGCCGCCATGGCGGAGGCTATTCAGGATCAGTCCGTCAAGGATGAGCTGTTGGCCAACACCACGGCCTCGGCCGAACGGGGCACCTTCGGCAGCCCGACCTTCTATGTCGGTGACGAAATCTTCTTCGGCAAGGACCGCCTGGTGGGCGTCGAGGAAGAGATCGAAAAGCAAAAATAACGAAAGGGGACATCATGGGGGACCGTCAACTGCGCCTGGGCGCCTTCATGCGCCCGGCCAGCATTCATACTGCCGCCTGGCGCTATCCCGGCGGCACGCCGAACGCGAACTTCGACCTCAAGGCCCTGACCGGCTATGCGCAAAAGCTGGAGCAGGGGAAATTCGACGCCTTTTTCATGGCCGACCATCTGGCGGTGCTGAACATGCCCATGGAGGCATTGAAACGCAGCGCCACCTCGACCTCGTTCGACCCCCTGACCCTGTTGCCGGCCCTGGCCATGGTGACGGAGCATCTGGGCCTGATCGCGACGGCGTCCACCACCTTCGAGCCGCCCTACACCATTGCCCGTCGTTTTGCTTCGTTGGACCATATCAGCGGCGGGCGGGCGGCCTGGAACCTGGTCACCACCTCGAACCCTGATGCGGCGCTGAATTTCGGCATGGCGGATCATATGGAACATGGCGAACGTTACCGCCGGGCCCGGGAGTTCGTCGATGTGGTCACCGGCCTGTGGGACAGCTGGGCCGATGATGCCTTTGTCCGGGATGTGGACAGCGGCGTTTTTTTCGATCCCGACAAACTGCACGTGCTTAATCACAAGGGCGACTATCTCTCCGTGCGCGGGCCGCTGAACATCGCCCGGCCCCCTCAGGGCTGGCCGGTGATCGTGCAGGCCGGCGCCTCGGACGCGGGCCGGCAGCTGGCGGCGGAAACGGCGGAGGTCATCTTTGCCGCCCAGACCACCCTGGCGGACGGCCAGGCCTTTTACGCCGACGTCAAGGGCCGCATGGACGCCCTGGGCCGGGCCCGGGAGCATCTGAAAATTCTGCCCGGCGCCTTTGTCGTCGTCGGCGAGACGGAGGCCGAGGCGAAGGAAAAACGCGCCCTGCTGGACAGCCTGGTGCATTACGACAGCGCCATTGCCTCGCTCTCCATTGCTTTGGGTCATGATGCTTCAGGCTTTGACCCGGATGGACCATTGCCGCCGATCCCGGAGAGCAATGCCTCGAAAAGCGGCCGCGAACGGGTGCTGGCCCTGGCGGAACGGGAGAACCTGAACGTCCGCCAGCTGGCCGGACGCCTGGGCGGCTATTCCGGGCTGGCCATGGTGGGCACGGCGTCGATGATCGCGGATCAAATGGAACAATGGCTTTTGGGGGACGCCTGCGACGGCTTCAATGTCATGTTCCCCTACCTGCCCGCCGGCCTGGACGATTTCGTCGATCAAGTGGTGCCGGAACTACAAAGGCGCGGCCTGTTCCGAACGGAGTATGAGGGCAGGACGTTGCGGGAGAATCTTGGGCTGCGCCGGCCGGAAAACCAGTTCTTTCCCGCCAAGAGCTAAATGAGGGCCGAGGCAGCCGTTCTTTGACCTGCAAGGGCCATTTCTGTAGCCTTATGGTTTGAGTTCATGGGGGAAAGCAAAATGCAAATCACGCCAGTGGAAAACAAGACGTTCGGCGCCGTTGTCACGGATGTAAAATTGGGCGGCCTAAGCGACAGCGAATTCGCGGCGATAGAAGCGGCGTTTCTGGAATATGGCTTCCTGGTCTTTCCGGAACTTTTCCCATCGAACGAGGACTGTACCGAATTCGGCAAACGCTTCGGCGAACTGGAATTCGCGGCCATATCCTTTCTCTCGAACCAGGATGTCAACGACGATGGTTCGCGGGGGGAGATCCTGGATATCAATTCGCAGCGCATGCGGATGATTATCGGCAACGAAGCCTGGCATACGGATTCAACCTATAAACCCCACAGCAGCAAATGCGCCATGCTGGCGGCGGTGGATATCCCCGAACAGGGCGGCGGCACGGCGCTGGCCGACACCCGGGCCGGATACGCGGCCTTGGATCAGGCGACAAAGGACCGCATCGCGAGCCTCAGCGCCTATCATTCAAACCAGTATTCCCAGGCCAACGACGTGGGCGATTTCCCCATTGAGCAAGCGGACTCGATTTACCATGGCGAGGCCTATCTGCGCCCCCTGGTCAAGGTGCACCCGCAGACCGGTGTCAAAAACCTGTTTATCGGCAGGCACGCCTTTGCCATTCCGGGTTTGAGCCGGGATGAGAGCGGGGCCTTGCTGCGCTCCCTCCTGGATTTTGTTATTTCCGACGAGGCCCGCGTCTACGAACACAATTATCGCCCCGGCGACCTGCTGTTCTGGGACAACCGCGCCTTGCTGCACCGCGCCCTGCCATATGATTACAGCAAGCCGCGGATCGTCGTCGGCACGCGGGTCGCGGGCGAGGACACCGAATTCGCCTATAACCCGACCGACTCGGAAGCCGAAGCGGGCCGGCAGGCACTGGCCCACGAGTTGGCTTTGCTGCGCGAGGAAACAGACGACCGGCGATACAAGGCAACGACGGCCAGCAGTGGCGCGGCTTTTTAAATTTTAAGGGGAATCCGATTTTGCACGTGCGGGGTCAATTTTCGCATTTTGCGTCACCGCGAATTCTTTGCTGGCCGGTTAATCCAAAAAGATTGGGGCCGTTCCCGATAACCACAGTTATCTGGAACAGCCCCAAAAATTGACTACAGGGACCGCTGGCGCGATCCTGTGTGACTTAACCCCGCCTACTCGAAACCGACGTAGCTGATGATCTCTTCGTTCGGGGTGCGCCGGGATTTTACCTTGTTGGCGGAGAAATCGTCGTTGGGATAGCCCATGGCGACGCAGGTCATGATGGTCTGCCATTCGGGGATCTTGGCATGTTCGCGGACCACGTCCGACTGCATGATGCCCTGGCCGTTGATCACCGTGCCCAGGCCCTTGGTCCAGGCGGCCAGGGTCAGTCCGTAGACGATGGCGCCAAGGTCAAAGTGGCTGATGGTGGCGGGCTCCAGGCTTTTGTCATAGGTCACGACGATGGAGACCGGGGCGTCGAACTGGCGAAAGCCGCGCAGCACCCAATCCTGGCGCCGTTCCTTGTCGTCCCGTTCGATGCCCATGGCCTCGAACAGCTGAATGGCGACTTCGATCTGTCGCTGACGATGCACGCCTTCATAGCCGTCGCGCACCGGGATCTCGCGGTTGACCTCGGCCCCGCCCAGCATGCGTTCGGTATTGCCCTCGCGGATACGGTCCAGCGGTTCGCCGGTGATCACGTGCAGGAACCAGGGCTGGGTATTCATCGACGACGGCGCGCCCTTGGCGATCTCGACGATTTCCTCGATAACCTCTTTTGGCACCGGGTCGGGCTTATAGCCACGGATGCTTCTACGTTCTTTAACAAGTGTCTCGAAATCCATTACGGCGTCCTCACAACAAAAATTACGCAACAATTATGGGCAATCTAGCGATAGGGCCCGGCCACGCAAGGATAAAACCGCACGGCGGCAACGCCGCTTTCGAACAGCACCCGGACCGCGGCAGGATCGCGGCGGTTCAACTCCGCAGTTTCCACAGTGCCGCGCCGGCGAAAAGCACCAATACCAGCAACGCCAGGGCGATGCGGCGCCCGGTGAAGATCGAGCCGCCGCGAACAACCTTTTCGACAACGGCGACGTCCAGCAGCACCCGGTATGCCGGCACGGGACCGGGCATGCCCGCCAGGCTTTGCGGGCCCATGTCCTCGAACGCCACGTGATCAAGGCGGCGGCGGACCTGTTCCAGGACATTGCCCGCGATCACGATGCCGCCCGGCTCCGCCAGCGCGCCCAGGCCGGCGGCGGCGTCGACGCCATCGCCTTGGATATCGTCGCCCTCGACAATGATCTCGCCCAGATTGATGCCAAGGCGAAAGCGCAGGCGCCGCTCCTGAGGCCAATCGCTTTGGTGGATGGGCAGGGTACGTTGGACATCAAGGGCAAAATTCACCGCCGCCACGGCGGAGGTGAAGGTCAGCAGAAGACGATCGTCTCCGGCCCTGACCAGGCGGCCGTTAAATTGCTTTAGATAGGGTTTGAAAATGTCCTCCACCAGTTCGCCGCAATGCTCATGGGCGCCGACCCCGTGGGCGATGACAATGGCGGCGAGTTGACGTGTGGGCGAGGACATCGCGGGATTGTAATCGCTCATCACCCGTCCACGCAATGAAAGTGGGTTTACTGTTGGCTGAAACCAGCAAGGCGAAGATCAAAAGTTTGCTGGCTAAAGACCAATGAGAAAATAATTATGATTACCTTTTGGTTAACGATCACTTGGCATAAGCGAATTGTTTGCGCATACTCCTTCCTGAATTTAGAAAACCAATAAGGGAGGACTGTAATGAAGCGTAGACTCTTTACAATTGCGTCCGCGGTTTCGATGGTTGGGCTGATGCTCAGCGCCGAGGCGGCCATGGCGCAAAAAAGCGGTGGCGTCTTGAAGGCCTACCACCGTGGTACCCCACCCAGTGGCTCTATTCATGAAGAAGCCACGAACTCAACTGTCGCGCCGTACATGGGCGTGTTCAACAATCTGATCATGTACGATCAAGCCAAGGCCGTCGAAAGCCTGGACACCATCGTCCCCGATCTGGCCACCGAATGGGCCTGGAACAGCGACAAGACCAAGCTGACCTTCAAGCTGCGCAAGGGTGTGAAGTTCCACGATGGCAAACCCTTCACGGCAAAGGACGTGGTCTGCACATGGAACCTGGTGCAAGGCAAAGGCAAGGCCAAGCTGCGCAAGAACCCGCGCAAATCCTGGTACAAGAACCTGGATAAGGTGACCGCCGACAACGACTATCAGGCAACCTTCCACCTGAAACGCAAGCAGCCTGCGTTCGTGGCATTGCTGGCGGGCGGTTATTCGCCGGTCTATCCCTGCCACGTGCCACCGAAAAAGATGCGGACCCATCCCATCGGCACCGGCCCCTTCAAGTTCGTCAGCCTGAAACAGAACGAGCATGTGAAGTTCAAGAAGAACGAGAACTATTGGAAAAAGGGCCTGCCCCATCTTGATGGTATCGATTGGACCATTATCAAAAGCCGTTCGACTCGGGTTCTGGCTTTTGTCGCGGGCAAGTTCGACTTCACCTTTAATGTGGATGTGACCATTCCGCTGTTGAAGGACGTGAAGGCACAGGCGCCGCACGCGGTCTGTGAATTGGTGACGACGAACGTTTCCTTCAATCTCATCGTTAACCAGTTCAAACCGCCGTTCGACAACGCCAAGATCCGCAAAGCGATGGTCATGACGATGGACCGTAAGGCCTTCATTGACATTCTCAGCGAAGGTCAGAACGTCCAGGGCGGAGCGATGATGCCGCCGCCGTCGGGTGTTTGGGGTATGCCGCCGAAATTCCTGAAGACTGTGGCCGGTTATAGTGCGGACGTAGCCGGCAACCGGGCCAAGGCGCGCGAGATCATGAAGAGTCTCGGCTATGGCCCGGACAACAAGCTGAAGGTCAAGGTCTCGACCCGAAACATCGCGGTCTATCGCGACCCGGCGGTGATCCTGATCGATCATCTGAAAGAGATCTACATCGATGCCACGTTGGATACGGTGGAGACCAGTAACTGGCATGCCAAGGTGGCCCGCAAGGACTACATGGTTGGCCTAAACCTGACCGGCATCGGTGTTGATGATCCGGATGCGAACTTCTACGAAAACTATTCCTGCGGTTCGCAGCGCAACTACACGGGCTACTGCAAGCCGGAAATGGAAGAGCTGTTCGCGAAGCAATCCATGATGGAAGACCAGGCAGCGCGTAAGAAGCTGGTTTGGGAAATTGACAAAAAGCTGCAGGAAGATGCGGCCCGGCCGATGATCATGCACGGCAAGGCGGCACAGTGCTGGCAGCCATATGTCAAGGGCTTCGTCACTCATGTGAACAGTATCTATAACAACTGGCGCATGGAAGACGTCTGGCTGGACAAGTAGGTCCAGGCTTATTGGCTAAAGACCGGGGCGCCCAGCGGATTATTACCGTGACGGCGTCCCGGTCGGCCAAAGATTCGACCGATTATTTTTTTAGGTATTTTGTTAGACGCATTAAGACCAAGGACGGGCGGGACAGACGTTGGGCTCATACTTAGTGAAACGCTTTCTATTGATGGTCCTGACATTGATTGGGATATCCATCATCATCTTCGTGTTGCTGCGGCTGATGCCGGGCAATATCGCCGATATCATGTTCGATTCCGCCGGCTTCGTTGATCCGGCGGAGAAGGCCCAGATCGAAAAAGAACTTGGCCTGGATCTGCCGATCCCGGTGCAATATTACCATTGGATGAAGGGGCTATTGGTCTGGGATCTGGGCTTTTCCTTTGTCTCGGAAATGCCGGCGATCGACGAGCTTGGCCCGCGCATTCCCATTACCGCGAAACTGGCGGCATTGGCGCTGGGCTTTTCCGTCCTGTTCGGCTTGCCCCTGGGCGTGATCTGCGCGGTGAAGCAGGATACGGCGCTCGATTATACCCTGCGGGTCATCTCCCTGAGCGGCCTGTCCCTGCCGTCATTCTGGCTGGCCCTGTTGATCCTGATGTTTTTCGTCACCTACCTGGGTGATATTCCAATCTATATGGACCCGCCGGAAAATCTGTGGGACGAGTTGGTACTCTATTCCATACCGGCAGCGGCGGTGGGCTTCAGATCCTCCGCCCTGATCATGCGGCTGACCCGATCCTCCATGCTGGAGGTGATGCGCCAGGATTATATCCGCACGGCGCGTTCCAAGGGCGCTTCGGACAATTCGGTCAACTATCATCACGCCCTGAAGAACGCGGTGCTGCCGGTGACCACGATTATTGGCATCGAGGCGGCGTTTCTGATCGGCGGCCTGATCATCACCGAGACAGTCTTCAATATTCCCGGCGTGGCGCATTTCCTGGTCGAGGCGATCTTGATGCGGGATTACCCGATCGTGCAGAACCTGGTCATGTTGATCGCACTGGTCACGGTTTTGATAAATTTCGGGGTCGACTTGCTGTACGCGGTTTTGGACCCGAGGATTAAATATGCCGACTAGAACAAATCGCTTCATAAAGGACGACCGCAATGGCTGATATCGACCATCAAGCGGAACTGGTCAAGGCCGGCGCACATGTCTCGGGCCGCTGGGACAAGACGATGTTCTATGCCCGGCGCTATCCCCTGGGGGCGATCGGCGCGGTGATCATGGTGGTATTCATATTCTCGGCCATATTCGCTGATGTGCTTGCACCGCACGACCCGCTGCAAACCAGGGCCGAGTTCTCCCTATCGCCACCGACCGCCGAGTTCGTCATGGGCGCCGATATGATGGGCCGGGATATGTACAGCCGGATCATCCATGGCGCCCGGATTTCGTTAACGGTAGGTGTGGCATCAATCATGCTGGGCGGCCTCATCGGGGTCTTCATCGGATTGATGTCAGGTTATTTGATGGGCTGGTTCGATCTTCTCATGCAGCGCCTGATCGACATTATGCAGGCCCTGCCGCTGTTGGTGCTGGCCCTGGTGATGGCAGCCTCGTTGGGACCATCGTTGGAAAACACCATTCTTGCCATTTCCATCCCCTTGATACCGAACGTGGCCCGGGTGGTGCGGTCATCCACCCTATCATTGCGCGAGATGCCGTTCGTCGAAGCGGCCCGCGCTGCGGGGATGAGCGAAATGCGCGTGGCGTTGCGTCATGTGCTACCCAATATTCTGGCGCCCCTGATCGTCCTGTTCACGGCCCAGCTTGGCGCCGCCATTCTGGTTGAAGCCTCGCTCTCCTTCCTTGGCCTGGGCGTGCCGGAACCACATCCGTCCTGGGGCCGCATGCTATCGGAATCAGCGGCGGAGTATGTCCGCGTTGCGCCCTGGCTGGTGATCTTCCCGGGCCTGGCAATCTCTATGGCCGTGTTTGGCGCCAATTTGTTTGGCGATGCCCTGCGCGACATTCTCGATCCAAGACAGCGTAGTTAGGCAACAGCAGCATGACAGACATGGCGAACAGTGACCTGGACCCATCCGCGCGGGTCGAGCCGCAAGGTAATAAATTGGGCAGCGAGCTGGCGTTGGAAGTAGAGGGGTTACAGACATACTTCTTTACCCGGCAAGGCACGGTCAAGGCGGTGGACGGCGTTTCGTTTAATCTGCGCAAGGGCGAAACCCTGGGCATCGTTGGAGAGTCAGGCTGTGGTAAAAGCATCACGGCGCTTTCAGTCATGCGCCTGGTGCCGGAACCTCCCGGCCGGATTATCGGCGGCACGGTGAAGCTGGATGGCACGGATCTTCTGGCCTTGAGCGAAGCCGAGATGCGGGATATCCGAGGCAACGATATCTCGATGATTTTTCAGGAGCCGATGACCTCGCTCAACCCGGTTCTGACCATCGGCTATCAAATCGCCGAGGCGCTGATTTTGCATCAGGATTATTCCAAGGCCAGGGCCCTGGAGCGGGCGGTGGAGATGCTGGATCTGGTCAAGATCCCGGAGCCGGCGCAGCGCGCCAAGGAATATCCGCACCAACTATCGGGCGGCATGCGGCAACGGGCAATGATAGCCATGGCCCTGGCCTGCAACCCGAAAGTCCTGATCGCCGACGAGCCGACAACTGCGCTGGACGTGACCATCCAGGCGCAGATCCTGGACCTGATCGTAAAGTTGCAGGAAGAGCTCGGCACGGCGGTAATTCTGATTACCCATGACCTGGGCGTTATCGCGGAAACCGCCCGCCGCGTCGTCGTTATGTATGCCGGGCGCAAGGTGGAAGAGGCGGATGTTGAACCACTGTTCGCCGAGCCCATGCACCCCTACACCCACGGCCTGATGGCTTCGGTACCGCAGCTTGAAATCATGAGCGGCGTTGAGCAAGGCAGCGGTGATCATCTGGCCGAGCGGCTGGAGGAGATCCCCGGCATCGTGCCGCCATTGAACGACCTGCCGCCAGGCTGTGCCTTCGCACCGCGCTGCAAATACGCCGATGATATATGCCGGGCGGAATATCCGGTTTACGAAGAAAAACGGCCGGGACATTGGGCTGCCTGTTGGCATTCTGATCGTTTGTATGGAGGTCAGAATGACTGATTCCGCGCAGATTTCGACGCAAGACGGTGAACCGCCCCTGTTGGAAGTAACGGGCCTAAAAAAACACTTTCCACTTTCCAAGGGGCTGTTGTCGCGAAATGCGGGCTATGTTTACGCCGTCGATGGCGTCAGCTTTCACATCAACCAAGGCGAAACCTTGGGTCTGGTAGGGGAAAGCGGTTGCGGCAAGTCCACCGTGGGCCGCACGGTTCTGCGCCTGTTGGACCCGACCGACGGCAGCATCAAGCTGAACGGCCGTGATATCACGCATTTAAGCAAGACCGACATGCGTCCGGTCCGGCGCGAAATGCAGATTATCTTTCAGGACCCGTATTCCTCGCTGAATCCGCGCATGACGGCGGGTGGCATTGTCGAGGAAATGCTGCGCGTCCACGATATCGGCACCCCGGCCGAACGCAAGGAACGGGCGGCGGAATTGTTCGAGCGCGTGGGCCTGCGCAAGGCGCAATTGGAAAGTTTCCCGCACGAATTTTCCGGCGGCCAGCGTCAACGCATC
>CAYWYB010000143.1:0-12647 GCA_964462145.1 uncultured Rhodospirillaceae bacterium | reverse complement strand
ATCCTTCGCCGCAAGTCAAATGGCAAATAAGGGGAATTCAGCCAAAATAGGCCTCCCAGTCAGCAATTAATCACTGATCTCGTCGTCCGGACGGATCAGGGCCGAGATCACGCCGTGCAGGCTGCGCACTTCCTGGCCGGTCAGATCGGCGCGGCGGAAGATATTGCGCAGGTTGCGCATCATGGAGGGGCGCTTCTCCGGCGGCTTCAGGAAACCCTTGCGGGAGAGTTCTTCCTCCAGGCGGTTTTCGAAAAAGGCCAGCTCGTCCCGGCTGGCGGGCAAGCTGTCGCCGGCGACGATAGGTTCGGGCACGGGGCCGGAGGTGAACCATTCATAAGCCACCAGCAACACCGCCTGACCCAGATTGAGCGAGGAAAAGGCCGGGTTCGCGGGGATCTGAATAATCGAATGGGCCAAGGTCGTATCGTCGTTGGATAGACCGGCCTTTTCGCCGCCGAACAGAATGCCCAGCTTTTGCCCCTGAGCCAAACGGCTGCGCATGTCCGCCACCGCCTGGCGCGGGGTCAGGCACGGCTTTTCCATCTCGCGGGCCCGCGCCGTGGTGGCATAGACCGTATGCAGGTCCGCCACCGCCGCCTGCGTATCATCATACAGCGCCGCCGCCTCGAGAATATCATCGGCCCGGCTGGACATGGCGATGGCCTTTTCGTTGGGCCAGCCGTCGCGGGGGTCGACGATACGTAATTCACCAAGTCCGAAATTTTTCATGGCCCGGGCGGCGGCACCGATATTTTCGCCCATTTGCGGCCGCACCAGGATCACCGCCGGGGCCGGCCCGACGATCACCGCGGTTTGCGTGGAATCAGTGCCGGCCATCAGGCAATCCTACGCCGCCGTTGCCGGCGCGCCGTCCTTGAACAGCTTGTAGGTGATGGAGTCTATCAAAGCCATGAACGAAGCATCGATGATGTTCGGCGAGACCCCCACGGTGAACCAGCGCCGGCCCTTGCCATCGGCACTTTCGATCAACACCCGGGTTACCGCGCCGGTGCCGCCATCCAGGATACGGACCTTGAAGTCCACCAAATCCAGGTCAGTGATGTACTTGGCATAGCGGCCAATATCCTTGCGCAGGGCCATGTCGAGGGCGTTGACCGGGCCGTTGCCCTCGGCCACGGACATGATCTGTCGCCCATCCACGGTGAGCTTGACCGTCGCCTCCGAAACGGTGATCAATTCGCCCCTGGCATTGTGGCGCCGTTCGACCATGACGCGGAAAGCATCGACGTCGAAGTATTCCGGCACCTCGCCCAGGGAACGCCGGGCCATTAATTCGAAGCTGGCCTCGGCCCCGTCATAGGCATAGCCCTCGAACTCCTTTTGCTTCACATCTTCAAGCAGCCGGTCAACCTTCGGATGCTTGGGATCAATCTCGATGCCGACCTCGGCCATGCGGGCCAGGATATTGGAGCGACCGGCCTGGTTGGAGACCAAGACTTGGCGCACATTACCGACGAGATCGGGGTCAATATGTTCATAGGTCTGCGGGTTCTTCAGCACGGCGGAGACATGCAGCCCGCCCTTGTGGGCAAAGGCCGAGGCGCCCACATAGGGCGCCTGCCGAGCCGGGGCCCGGTTCAGCAACTCATCCAACAGGTGCGAGGTCGCCGTTAGGTGGCGCAGGCCGTCATCGTCGATGCCGGTCTCGTAATTCTCGGCAAAGCCCGGTTTCAACTTCAGGGTTGGGATCAGGGCCACCAAATCGGCATTGCCGCAGCGTTCACCCAGGCCGTTCAAGCTGCCCTGAACCTGCCGCACACCGGCCTGCACCGCCGCCAGGGTACCGGCGATGGCGTTGCCGGTATCGTTGTGGCAATGGATGCCCAGACGGTCGCCGGGGATGTGTTCAATCACTTCGCCGACGATGCGGGAAATCTCGTGGGGCAGCGCACCGCCGTTGGTATCGCACAGCACGATCCAGCGGGCGCCCGCGTCCAGGGCGGATTTCAGGCAGGCCAGGGCAAACTCCGGATTGGCCTTGTAGCCGTCAAAGAAATGCTCCGCATCGAACAAGGCTTCGCGGCCCTTGGCAATACAGTGCGCCACTGACTCGCCCACCATGGCAATATTCTCGTCACGCTCGATGCCAAGGGCCACGTCCACATGATAGTCCCAGGTCTTGCCCACCAGACAGACCGCACCCACGGGCGCGTTGACCACTTCCGTCAGGCCCGGATCGTTGTCGGCGCTGCGGCCCGGCCGCTTGGTCATGCCGAACGAGGTAAAGGTGGCGCGCTTCAGGCTCGGCGGGTTTTCAAAAAATTTGCTGTCCGTCGGGTTGGCGCCGGGCCAGCCGCCTTCCACATAGTCCACGCCCAGACGGTCCAGAGCCTCGGCAATGGCGCGCTTGTCCTCGACCGAGAAATCAACGCCGGAAGTCTGCGCGCCGTCGCGCAGGGTGGTATCGAATATATAAAGCCGTTCTTTCGCCATTGCCCTAGCCTCCCCTGCGCCAGGTGGTGCCACCCGCGCCGTCTTCCAGAATGATGCCCTGCGCCGCCAATTCGTCACGAATTCGGTCGGACGTGGCGAAATCCTTATCCGACCTGGCCTGCCGCCGCTGTTCGATCAGATCATCGATGGCCGCGGCGGAGAGGCCATCCTCTCCCCCCTCGCCCTGGAACCAGGCATCCGGCGTGGCCTGTAGCAGACCCAGCACATAGCCCACTGCTTTCATCGAGGCAGCCGCCGCCGCATCACCGGCCATGGCCAGATCCGAAAGACGGTGCATCTCGGCAATAGCCTTGGGCGTGTTCAGGTCATCGCACAAGGCCGCCATGACGGCCCCGGGCAAGTCCGCCGCCTCCCGCTCGCCCATGGCGCGGTACCATTTGTCCAAAGTGCGCCGGGACTCCGCGATGGCTTCCTTGGTGAAATCCAGGGGCTGGCGATAGTGCGCCGAAAGCAGCGTCAAACGGATCGCCTCGCCCGGAAATTCATCCAGCAGCTCGTGCACGGTGAGGAAATTGCCCAGGGATTTGGACATCTTCTCCCCGCCCACCGTGACATGGCCGTTGTGCATCCAATAGTTGGCGAAGGCCGCGCCGTCATGGGCGCAGGTGCTTTGCGCGATTTCGTTCTGGTGATGGGGAAAAACCAGGTCGATACCACCACCATGAATATCAAAGGTCTCGCCCAACAGCGCCTCGGACATCACCGAGCATTCCAGATGCCAACCGGGCCGGCCCTTGCCCCAGGGGCTGTCCCAGCCGGGCTGCTGATCGTCGGACGGCTTCCACAGCACGAAATCGGTGGCGTTGCGCTTGTACGGCGCGACCTCGACCCGGGCGCCGGCGATCAGTTCCTTCTGGCTGCGTTTCGAGAACACGCCATAGTCTTCCATGGACGTGGTATCGAACAGCACATGGCCGTCGGCAGCATAGGCATGACCCTTGGCCACCAGCGCCTCGGTCATGGCGATCATGCCATCCACGTATTCCGTGGCGCGGGGTTCGTGATCGGGCGGCAACGCGCCCAGAGCCGCCATGTCGCCGTGAAAGGCATCCGTGGTATCCGCCGTCAGTTCGGCGATGGTAATACCCAGTTCATGGGCCCGGTCTATGATCTTGTCCTCGATATCGGTGATATTGCGCACATAGGTCACCGTGCCATAGAGCCCGCGCAGCAGGCGCACGAAGGTATCGAAGACCACCACCGGGCGGGCGTTGCCCACGTGGGCCAGGTCATAGACCGTGGGGCCGCAGACATACAGCCGCACTTCGTCATCCACCATGGGTGTGAAGGTTTCCTTGGCGCGGGTCGCGGTATTATGGATTTGAAGCTGGGGCATCGGGATAACTCCCGTCAAAATTTGCAGATGCTGATATCGAATACGCCAATCAGGTCCTGCTTGGCGCTGCGCCCGTTTAAAATCAGGCGCGGTAGGGAGGCGTGCAGGCAATACCTGGACAAACTCCGCCGGTACAACAGCCCGGCAAGGTGGTAATTCGAAGGTATTGGTCGTCACGCTGCATCGTCGCAAGCATCCTTATTGTGCCGCCCCACGAGCGACGGCGTCCTTATAGCGCCGTGCAACGGCAAATGTCCAGCCGGCACGAAAAGTATGTTGGCGCAAATCACTGGCGGAGCATGGCCGCATGCGGGATAATAGCCGCAGATGCAGAATGAAAAGAATATGGAGGAAGCCGATGGCAGGTATAACGGATAAATGCGCGGTCACGGGTATTGGCGAGACGGAATATTCCAGGAACTCGGGCCGTTCGGTGGCCGCCCTGCAGATGGAGGCCTCGCTGAAGGCCATTGCCGACGCCGGCCTACAGCCAAGCGATATCGACGGTGTGATCCCGTATTTCAACATGGAAGTGGTGGCCGAGGAGTTCATCACCAACCTTGGTATTGAGGATCTGCGCTATTCCGCCATCACGCCCTTGGGCGGGGCCAGTGCCGTCTCGGCGGTTCAGGCCGCGGTTTCCGCCATCGTCGCCGGCGTGTGCAATCACGTGCTACTGCCCATCGGACGCAACGGCTCCTCGGGCGAACGTATTGGCGGGCGGGTCCAGGCGATGCCGCAGTTTCGTGTCCTGGGTGAATTCGAAATGCCGTCAGGCAATATCGCACCGCCGCAGCTTTACGCCCATATGGCACGCCGGCATATGGAAATGTACGGCACGACGTCAAGGCAACTGGCGGAAATCGCCGTGGCGGAGCGGGCCAACGCCATATTGAATGACAATGCGGTGATGCAGAAACCCATGACGATCGAGGATCATCAGAACTCCCGCATGATTTCCGATCCCCTGCGTCTTTTCGATTGCTGTCTGGAAAGCGATGGCGCCGCGGCGGTCGTTATCTCGAACACCGAACGGGCCAAGGACTTGCGGCAAAAACCCATCTACATCATGGGCGTAGCCGAGGGACATCCGGATTCACCTTCGAACATCACGCAACGGCCGGACCTGACCACCCTGGGCACCGCCAAGGCGGCGCCGCGGGCCTTCGGCATGGCCGGTATCAGCCACAAAGATATCGACGTGGCCGAGATTTATGACTGCTTCACCTATATCGTGATGTGCCAATTGGAGGATCTTGGCTTTTGCGAAAAAGGCGAAGGCGGGGATTTCATTTCCAACGGCCGTATCGCCCTGGACGGCGAATTACCCATCAACACCCATGGCGGCCTGCTGTCGCAATCGCACATCGTCGGCATGAACCATGTCTGTGAACTGGTCAAACAGCTGCGCGGCGACGGCGGCAAGGCCCAGGTGGCCAATGCCAACATCGGCCTGGTCACGGGATTTGGCGATTTAGGCGACGGCTCCGTCGCCATCATGCGGAACTAGTGAGAATGCAGCAGACAATGAATGAACTTGAATACGACAAACCCGTGCCGCCCCTGAACCGGGATAGCAAGCCGTTTTGGGACAGCATGAAGGAACACAATATGCGCCTGCAACGGTGCGCCGATTGCGGCAAAGTCCGCCATTATCCGCGCCCCGTCTGCGATAACTGCCTGTCCATGGAGTGCGAGTGGGTGCGCGCCACGGGCAAGGGTAAGGTGCATAGCTGGACCATTTCCCACCATGCCTTCTTGCCCGGTTTTATTGCTGACCTGCCTATGACCCTGGTCACCGTGGACCTGGACGAGGGCGTGCGGATCTGCGCGCAAATGAGGGATTGCGAGCCGGATCAGTTAAAGGTCGATCTGCCGGTGGAGCTTGGCTACGAGGACGCGACGTCGGATCTGACGCTGCCCGTTTTCCGGCCGGCCTAGAACCGTATGATCGAACAACCCCAAAAGGTCGCGCTGGTGACCGGCGCCGCGCGTGGCATCGGACGTGCGACAGTGGAACGTTTTCTCGAAGACAGCTGGCGTGTGGCCTTGCTGGATATCGACGGCGAAACGTTGGCCGCGACGGAAACCGCCCTGGGCAATAGCGGCGAGATCATGGCCGTTATCTGCGATGTGGCCGAGCCCGAGCAGGTTCAGGCCGGCATTGATCAAATCGTGGCGCGCTTTGGCCGCATTGATGCCCTGGTCAACAATGCCGGCACCGCCGTTTTTAAACCCCTGCTGGATACCAATTTCGAGGAATGGCGCCGGGTCCTGGACGTCAACCTGAGCGGGCCGTTCATCTGTTCCCAGGCCTGCGCGCCGGTGATGATGCGGAACGGCGGCGGCAGCATCGTCAACATCACCTCCATCTCGGGCTTACGCGCCTCCACCCTGCGGGTAGCCTACGGCACCTCCAAGGCCGGATTGATGCATCTGACCAAGCAGCAGGCCGCCGAACTGGGCGAGGTCGGCATAAGGGTCAACGGGGTCTCGCCCGGCCCGGTCGACACGGCCATGGCCAAGGCCGTGCACAGCGCCGAGATCCGGGCCGATTATCACGATGCCATTCCCCTCAACCGTTATGGTTTGGAGCGGGAAATCGCCGACGCGGTCTGTTTCCTGTGCAGCGAGCGGGCCAGCTATATAACCGGGCAGATCCTGGCCGTGGACGGCGGCTTCGACGCCGCCGGCATCGGCCTGCCAACCCTGCGGAGTGATCCCTAGAACCTCTATCATAGGTTTGAGAATTCCCAATATCTAGTATACACTGATGCGTATGTCACAATATGCATGGTTAATATATTTGAATTCGTGGGGAGAAATTTGAGATGACCGCTGAATTGACGATGCTGTTCTGGGCCGTGGTGCTAACCGTTGGCCAGTTGCTGGTGGCTGTGCTTTTGGCCGTGGGGCAAGTGGGCCTAACCCCTCTTGTCGGCAACCGCGAGGGCTTGGAGCCGCCTTCGGAAATGGCGGGCCGGGCAAAGCGGGCGCATTCAAATATGCTGGAAAGCCTGATCCTGTTCGCCATTCTGGTTGTGATCGTACAGCTTGCCGGGTTGAACAACAGCATGACCGCGCTGGGGGCGCAGATCTTTGTCATCGCGCGCCTGGTCTATGCCGTGGTCTACCTGGTTGGTGTTCCCTGGTTGCGGACGGCTGTATGGGCTATCGCCGTTATCGGCATGGTCATGATCGCAATCCCCATTCTTTCGGCCTAGGCACGAAACGGCAGGACAATCCTGCCGCAGGTCACTTTCATAAGCTTGTTCTGTTTGGCCAGGACCGGGCTGATATGCTAGTGTGCGCGCCCCAGCGTTAAGTAGGATATTGAGGGTCGCGTATCATGCTGACGGCCAAGCCCGTTGCACACCAGGCAACACCGCCAACATCAGGTTGATGACGGCATCGGAAAGACATTCGGATTACGACGAATTGCTGCGCGAAGTGCAGCGATTACGTCGTTCGGAAGCGCAGTTCACCCGAATTTTTCAACAAAACCCAATATGCCTGACCATCACCGCCATTGATACGGGCGAGTTCTTCCGGGTTAATGATGCCTGGTGCCAAACCCTTGGCTACAGCGAAGCTGAAGCGATCGGCCAAACCTCGGTGGGACTGAACATATGGCAGCCGAACGATAGTCAACGGGGCGGCTATCTCAAGGAGCTGAGGCAAAATGGGACGGTCCGCAATTTCGAAACCCGGATGCGGACCAAGGATGGCCATATCCTGACCGTCCTGATTTCCGCCGACCTGATTGATTTCGAAGGCGAGGAGAGGCTGTATTCCACGATAACCGATATCACCCAGCGGGCGGAGGCCGAGCGACGTTTCGAAGTCGCCTTTGATGCCAATCCGGAATCCGTCGCCTTGAGCCGGGTTGACAATGGCGTCTTCATCAACGTCAACAAGCGCTTTCTGGATTATTACGGACTGCGCAAGGAACAGGTAATCGGCAAGACCGCGGCGGATTTGAACTTGTGGGAGGGTGGCGCCGCGCGCCCGCCATTCATCTGCAAGCTCCGAAAAGAGGGCCGGCTACGCGATTATCCGGTCGAAATGCCGGAACGGGATGGCAGGACGGATCATTTCCAATATTCCGTTGATCAAGTTGAAATTGACGGCGTCGCCGCCTATTTGTCCATCGGCCACCGCGTGACCGAGGAGGAAGAGGCCAAACGGGACCTGATTGAAAGCGAAGAACGGTTCCGGCTGTTGCTGGAGGCGGCGCCCGTACCACTGTTCGTGGTCCGCGACGGAGCTTATATTTACAGCAACAGACTGGCCTGTGAAATACTCGGCTGGCCCAAGGGCGAGTTGGTCGGACAACGGACAGTGGATAGTTTCGTTGATCCGAGCGTCCGCGAGCATCTTCGTACGGAGCTGACCCGGACCGGCAAGGTCAACAACTTCGCCGTTCAATACAAGCGCCGCGACGGCAGCATATTCTGGGGCGCCGTCAATATCACCGAAATTACCTACCTGGGCCAAAGCGCATCTCTTACCGGCATGCAAGACATCACCGAGCATCGGCGCCTGGAAGATGCGCTGCGCTTGAGCGAGGCGCGCTTCCAGGATTTCGCCGAGATTGGCTCCGACTGGCTGTGGGAAATGGATGCGGACCTGCGCTACACCTATTTTTCCGAACGCTTGACGACTTTGCTCGGCTATTCACCCGACCGTTCCCTCGGCAAGACAAGGCAGCAGGCGGTCAAGGCAGACCCGCATTATGACGACTGGCTGCGTCATGAAGAAGATCTTCAGGCACGCCGTCCATTTCGCGATTACCGCTATATCTATCCCCGCGACGACGGCAAGATTCTGCACTGGTCCGTGACCGGCAAGCCGGTATTTGACGATGACGGCACTTTCCAGGGCTATCGCGGTACCGGTACCGACATCACGGCGGAGGTCGAGGCGCGAGACCGGGCCGCCGATTTCCGGCAGCGTTTCATCACGGCGGTGGAGCATATGCCGGTCGGCTTTGCCCTGTACGACGAAAATGACGAGCTGGTGCATTGGAACGAGCTTTATCGCAGCATCAATCATGACGTCGCCGATTTCGCCAAGACGGGGGTCAGCTTTGAAACTTTGTTAAGGATCAGGGTCGAGCGGGGCACGATCGCAAATATCGGCGAAGACGAGGAAGCCTGGATCCAGGCGCGGTTGGAACGGCACCGGAATCCGGGCGAACCAATTCAGATACATCTGGGTACATCAATTTACGAGATACGCGAACACAAGACACCGGACGGCGGCACCCTTATCATCATGGCGGATATAACCGAGCGCCAGGCCACCCAGTTAAACCTGCGGCAAGCCAAGGAAGAAGCGGAACTGGCCGACCGTGCGAAGAGTGAATTCCTGGCCAACATGAGCCACGAACTGCGCACGCCCTTGAACGCCATCATCGGCTTTTCCCAGATGCTGGGCATGGGCATCCACGGCGAGCTGAACGAAAAGCAAAGTGAACAAGTGGATTATGTGGTCAAATCCGGCGAGCATCTGCTGGACCTGATCAGCGACATTCTTGATATTTCCAAGATTGAAGCCGGCCGCGCGGAATTATCCGAGGAGCATATCGAGGTCAGGGGCATGATCAATGTCAGCCTCAACATGGTCAAATCGAAGGCCGACGAAGCCTCGCTGACGCTCGCCACCGACCTGCCCGCCGATCTGCCGGGCCTGTATGGCGATGTGCGGATGGTTAAGCAGATCCTGCTGAATCTGCTGTCGAATGCGGTAAAATTCACGCCCAAGGGCGGCCAGGTCAAAGTTACGGCCAATCAGGATAGCGACGGCAAATTGTGGATTGATATTGTCGATAATGGCATCGGCATCGCCGACGACGACCTGGCCAAGGCCCTGTCCACATTTGGCCAGGTTGATAGCGCCATGAACCGGGCCCATCAGGGCACAGGTCTTGGCCTGCCGCTCGCCGCGACCCTGGCCCAGCTGCATGGCGGCGGACTGGTCATTGACAGCAAGCCCGACGTCGGCACCACCGCGCGTCTCTGGTTTCCCGGCGAACGGGTGCAAACGCCGGCCAGCCCCTCATAGGCCATACGCCAAGCCGGCGTGAGTTTATGGAGGACACGACATGACCATTCAGCAGCTGGCGCCGCCTAGATTTGAGCGCTACTATAATATTGTTTGGGTACCAAACAATATAGTTCTATAATATAGTCCTATAATGCCGTGGGCCAACCGGGTTACCGAAGCAGGAGAGCCGCCGTGACCAAGCAAACCGCGAAAACCGTCCTGTCCCTGAACCTCAATGGCGTTGTCCGTGATGACGTCATTCCGGACAACATGCTGTTGGTGGACTATCTGCGGGAAAAGGCCGGCCTCACCGGCACCAAAATCGGCTGTGATGGCGGTGAATGCGGCGCCTGCACCGTCCTGATCGACGGCCGTCCGCGTCATGCCTGTCTGACCCTTGCAGCAACCTGCCAGGATAGCGAGATCGAGACCGTTGACGGCCTCTCGCGCGACAGCCGGCTGACGGCGCTGCAAAGGGGCTTCAATGAAAAACTCGGCGCCCAATGCGGTTTTTGCACACCAGGCATGATCATGGCATCCGAGGCTCTGTTGCGGCGCATACCCGACCCCAGCGAGGCCGATATCCGCGAGGCCCTGGCCGCCAATATCTGCCGCTGCACCGGCTACGTGAAAATCATCGAGGCGGTGCAGTTTGCCGCCAAGGAGCTGGCGGCATGAACATCCCAAACCCCGCGCAGTCCATTGGCGTCCCCAAACCCCTGGTCGATGGGCCGGAGAAGACCACCGGCAAAGCCATGTTCGCGGCCGACTTTCAAACACCGGAAACCCTGGTCGGGCGCATTCTGCGCAGCCCCGTTGCCCATGCCAACATCATCGCCATGAAAACTTCCAAGGCAGAGGCCCTGCCCGGCGTGCATGCCGTGGTTACGGAAACCGATTGCGCCGACACTTATGGCGTCCTGCCCATCGCCATGAACGAATGGGCGCTAGCCCGGGGCCGGGTGCGTTATCGTGGCGAGCCTGTGGCCGCCGTCGCCGCCGTCGACGCAGTCACGGCGCAACGTGCCCTTGATCTGATTGAGGTTGTCTACGAAGAGTTGCCCGCCTATTTCACCGCCGAGGATGCCCGCGCCGAGGGCGCAGTTCTATTGCACAACGACAAGCCCGGTAATATCGAGCGCGACGCGGAATTCGATCTGGGCGACGTGGATGCGGAAATGGCCGCCGCGGATCTGGTGCGCGAGATTGACGTCAACTGCGCCGAGGTCTGTCAGGTGCAGATGGAACCCCATGCCGCCTATGCCGAATATGACGGTGCCCGCGAGCGCTTGCTGATCCGCCCGTCAACGCAGGTGCCGTTCTATGTCCACAAGATGCTGGCCCGCACCATGGGCATGGCGGAGGGCCATATCCGCGTCATCAAGCCCCATATCGGCGGCGGTTTCGGCTCCCGTACCGAGACCTTGCAAAGCGATCTGATCGCGGGGCTGTTGGCGCGCAAGGCCAGGGCCACGGTAAAGGTGGTGTTAAGCCGGGAAGAGACATTTATCACCCATCGCGGCCGGCCTGAATCCCGGATCAAGATGAAGGTGGGCATGAAAGCGGACGGCACCATCAGCGCCGTTGATTTCACCGTGCAACAGCGCGGCGGCGCCTACAGCGGCTATGGCATCGTGACGATCCTCTATGCCGGCTCCATGATCTATGGCCTCTACAACATCGTATCGGCGCGCTTTCGCGGCGCCAGGGTGTTGACCAATACACCGCCCTGCGGCGCCTTTCGCGGCCATGGCACGGTGAAAACCCGATTTGCCTTTGAAGGCCTGATCGACGACATGGCCCGGGAACTTGGTCTGGATCCCTTTGCGGTGCGCCGGGCCAATTTGCTGGTGGCCCCGACCATGACCGAGAACGACCTGCTGGTGAACAGCTATGGCCTGGATCAATGCCTGGATTGGGTTGAGAAAGCCTCCGATTGGCAGGCGCGCAAGGGTAAAATGCCGGCCAACAAGGGCCTGGGCATGGCCTGCTCGCACTATATTTCCGGCGCCTCCAAGCCCAAGCATTGGACCGGCGAGCCTCATGCGACGATCCACCTGCGAGTCGATTGGGATGCCTCTATCACGCTTCTGACCGGCGCGGCGGAGATTGGCCAAGGCTCTTCCACCGTGATGGCGCAATGCGTCGCCGAAACCCTGGGCGTCGATATGGGGCGGATCAAGGTCATAGCTTCCGACAGCGCCCTGACGCCAAAAGACAATGGTTCCTATTCCTCGCGCGTGACCTTCATGGTCGGCAACGCCTCGATCGATGCCGCGCAAAACCTGAAGGCCCGCCTGGTCGAGGCCGCCGCTCGCAAGCTGGAGATCCCGGCGGCAGACGTGGAATGCCTGGGCGAGGTCTATCGCGGCGGCCAGCAGGACCAGGGCCTGACCTTCGAGGAAGTCGTGATGGAAGCCTTAAGCGGCGAAGGCACGATCACGGTAAAGGGCAATTACGACACTATCCCTGAATCCTGGGGCGGGCGAAAGTATCGCGGCGCGGCGATCGGCGGCACCATGGCGTTCAGTTATGCCGCGCAAGTGGTTGAGGTCACGGTGGACCCGCATACGGCGGAAATTACCGTCGACAAGGTCTGGGTGGCCCACGATTGCGGCAAGGCCCTGAACCCCCTGGCGGTCGAGGGCCAGGTGCAGGGCTCCGTCTGGATGGGCATGGGCCAGGCCATGTCGGAGGAAACCAAATTCCATGACGGCCTGCCCATCGCAGCCAATATGCTGGACTATCGGGTGCCGACGATCATTGAATCGCCGCCCATCGAGGTGGG